>WRIA01000014.1 GCA_009782975.1 Clostridiales bacterium | reverse complement strand
TTTCTTTTTTACAACCGCCATCCCGCCAAGGTGTTTATGGGCGATACAGGAGCTTTGGCTTTAGGGGGCGCGGTCGCCGCTCTGGCGGTGCTGCTTAAGGCGGAAGCCGTACTGCTTTTGCTGGGCGGCGTTTATTTGCTGGAGGCGCTTTCCGTTATGATACAAGTTGCCTGCTATAAACTGTTTGGCAAGCGGGTTTTTCGTATGAGCCCTCTGCATCATCATTTCGAGGCGGTGTGGGGAGAGCGCCTTACTGTAAAAAGGTTTTGGCAACTTGCGACGGTTTTGACGGGGCTTTCCCTGCTATGGGCAGCCTTGTAGGGGGTATTTGCTATGGAGTTGCGGGGCAAGGATGTTTTGGTGATAGGGGGCGGCCTTTCCGGTGTGGCGTCCTGTCGTTTCCTGCTGTCTCGCGGCGCTTATGTTACGCTGGCCGATCGTAAAAAACGGCGGGATCTTCCGGCAAAAGCCCAAGCCTTGTTTAAGCAGGGTGTAAAATTTTTGCCCCAGCGTTATTTGCCTGTCAGCCTGCCCTGGCAGATATGTATAAAAAGCCCGGGTGTGCCGCCGGATATACCCCTTTTGCAGTTGCTTAAGCTGGCCCAAATACCTGTATGGGGGGAATTGGAGCTGGCTTACCGCTATGCCAGCGCCCCCTTTATAGCTGTTACCGGCACTAACGGCAAGACCACCACCACGGCTCTTTTGGGCTATATCCTTAAGCAGGCCGGCATAAATGCGCTGGTTGCAGGTAACATAGGGGATCCTTTAACAGCACATATCAATGAGGAATATGATAATATAGTGGCCGAGACCTCCAGCTTTCAGTTGGAGGATACAGAGCTTTTCCATGCCAAAGGTGCGGTTTTTCTTAATCTCAGCCCCGACCATCTGGATCGCCATGGGGATATGGATCGCTACCGGGCGGCCAAGGCGCGAGTATTGCGGCATCAGCAGGCGGCGGATTTTGCCGTTTTCAACCTAGACGATGCTTCGGTAGCCGCCCTTGCGGAGCATACCGCGGCGCGCCGGTTGTTTTTTAGCCTGGAAAAGCAGGTAACGGAAGGCGCTTTTATAGAGCGTGGGCATATATATCTTCGTGAGGATGGACAAAGCATACCTGTTATGCCCGCCCAAAAAATATATATGAAGGGCCGCCATAACTGGCAAAACGCCTTGGCCGCACTGGCCGCGGCCCGGGCATTGGGCGTCGAACCGGCATCTGCCGCAAAGGCTTTGGCGACCTTCCCCGGAGTAGAGCACCGGCTGGAATTCGTCTGTGAGAAGAACGGCGTTACCTATATCAACGATTCCAAAGGCACAAACCCCGATTCCACGGAAAAGGCTCTGTTAGCCTACGAACAGCCGCTGGTGCTGATAGCCGGTGGATACGATAAAAAGGCCGATTTTTCGCCGTTGATGGATACAATAAAGAAGCGGGTGCGTCATCTGGTAGTGCTGGGGCAAACGGCGGAAGCCTTGCTGAACGCCGCGGGTGAGGCGGGATACGCTTCTGTAAGCCGCGCGGGAAGCTTTGAAGACGCTGTGGCGCTGGCAAAAAAGCAAGCACGTTATGGCGATATAGTAATGCTTTCGCCGGCCTGCGCTTCCTGGGATATGTTCGAAAACTTCGAGATCCGAGGCCGCCGTTTTAAAGAGCTGATCGAGAAAGAGGAACGGCCATGAGCAAAAAAAACAGATCTCATCCCGATTGGTGGATACTTTTGGCCGCCTTGGGTCTGCTGGCCGTAGGCTTGATTATGGTATTCAGCTCCAGTATGTATGTGGCTGCCTATGAGTTCGACGATGCCTTTTACTATCTGCGCACACAGGGCATTGCCGCAGCATTAGGCTTATTAGGTATGTTTTTGGCCTATAATGTACGTATGCGTCATCTGCAATGGCTTGTCTGGCCTTTTTTTCTTATTGTGTTGGGCTTACTGGTTTTTATGGTGGTCAGCACCAATATCCCCAGTATAGGCGGGGTAAGGCGTTTTATGCGCGTATTAGGCTATGGTTTTCAGCCATCAGAGTTATGTAAGCTGGCCGTACCGTTGTTTATGGCAAAGCTGTTAAGTAGCGGACTGCCGCGCATACGGGAGTTTAAAAAATCCTTTGTACCTGCTCTTTTTGCGGTAAGCCTGCCCAGCGTACTTATAGTAGCCCAGCGCGACCTTTCCTCCGGCGCGGTGGTAGCGATTGCGGGCTTTATTATGATGTTCTGCGCCGGTATCCGCATCGTCTATCTCATGGGTACGGTCGGTCTGGGGTTTAGTTTGGGAGCGCTGGCCGTCATCATAGAGCCTTACCGTATGAACCGTATATATTCCTGGCTGGATCCCTGGAGCGATTCCGGTAATGCCGGTTTTCAGATCGTCCAATCCCTGCTGGCCCTGGGCAACGGTGGTCTTTCCGGCGTAGGTCTGGGCGCGGGTGGCTCCAAGTGGTATTACCTGCCGGAACGCCACAATGACTTTATTTTTTCCGTGCTGGGGGAAGAACTGGGTTTCATCGGCGCGGTTTTTGTTATTCTTTTGTTTGTGCTGTTACTGTGGCGCGGCCTTAAGGTGGCCGCCCATACGGAGGATTGCTTTGCCGGCCTGCTGGCTCTGGGGCTTACATCTTCCTTGGGGGTGCAGGCCCTTATCAATATGGGCGCAGTAACCGGTTTGGTGCCGGTTACAGGGATCACACTGCCCTTCATCAGCTATGGCGGTTCCTCACTTTTGGTATCCCTTATAGCGGTGGGCTTGCTTTTAAATATCTCCCGCCTGCCAAAGGGCCTATGACCTCGCAAGGGGGTAGTATCCGATATGCAGAAAACAATACGGCCTTATAGCAAGGATCCCTTGCGTGTGGTCGTTTCCGGCGGAGGCACGGGCGGGCATATTTATCCGGCTTTGGCCATTGCCGCAGCACTCCGCGAACGCTGTGGGGCAGATATCCTTTATCTTGGAGGCAAGGCAAGTCCTCAAGGCAGCCTGCCCAAAGAGAAAGAGTTGGCACTGGCCGCCGGCTGGGATTATAAGGGCGTATCCGCTGTAGGGCTTTCCCGCCGCTTCCCACATATAGCGGGGGATATTATTACAAATATCCGCGGCGTGGGCGAGGCCAGGGAGATATTAAGATGTTTTTCTCCCTGTGCCGTAATAGGTACAGGAGGCTATGCCATGGCACCCACGCTGCGCGCGGCGGTTTCTTTAGGGTTGCCAACGTTGCTGCACGAGCAAAATGCCTATCCGGGCAGGGCCAACCGTTATTTGGCGGGCAAGGTGGATACTGTGTGCATTTCTTTTGCCGCCGCAAAATCTTATTTTCCCGCCTCCGCCCATGTCATCCTTAGCGGCTTGCCGGTAAGAGAAGCGATAATGACCGCCGGGCGGGAGGCGGCTTATGAATTTTTCGGTATCGAGGAGACGGAACGTAAGCGTCCTACATTGCTGGTAACAGGCGGTTCGCAAGGAGCCCACCGCTTAAACGAGGCTATTTGCGGCTGCTATAAGGAGTTGCTGGCTGCCGGCCTGCGCATAATACATCTTACCGGCGAGACCCATTACAAAAATTGCCTTGCCGCCGCAGTCGGACTCAGGCAGGAAAATCTCTATATCTTGCCGTATTTAAAAGAAATGCAAAACGCGCTTGTCCTGGCCGATCTGGCAGTGGCGCGGGCCGGTGCTTCCTTCTTGTCCGAGGCTGCCATAGCCGCTTTGCCTACTATACTTATCCCGTATCCTTATGCGGCCAATGACCATCAAACGCTGAACGCCAGGGCCTTTGTGAAGGCAGGCGCGGCCCGTATGATACCGGATGACCGGCTGGATAGCGCGGAGCTTGCTTGTCAGGCTCTTGGCTTGCTGGACGGCACGGAGGAGATACGGCAGATGTCACAGGCTGCTAAATCTTTAGCCAGGCCGGATGCTTTGGATAGCATAATTAACGCAGTGTACGAGTTGGTAAAATAGTTTCCGATCGGGGTAAAAATGGAAAACAACCTGCATTTTATCGGTATTGGCGGCATCGGTATGAGCGCTATAGCCCGCATAATGCTTGGACAGGGTTTTGATATAAGTGGCTCCGATTTACAGGAGAGCCGGCTTACTCGTACCTTGGCCGGGCAGGGTGCGCGCATATCTTATGGCCATGCGCCGCAAAACCTGCCTGCAGACGCTCGCGCGGTGGTCTATTCCTCAGCTGTGGAAGAGGATAATCTGGAGATGAAAGAGGCGCGCCGCCGCGGTCTTACCGTTTACAAAAGAGCGGAAATGCTGGCTTATCTTATAGGGTGCAAGCGCGGTATAGGCGTGGCCGGTTCCCACGGCAAGACCACGGTAAGCGGAATGATAGCCACCATGCTGGAACTGACCGGACAAAATCCTACCATAATCATAGGCGGTATGCTGCCGCTGATAGGCAGCAATGCAAAGGCCGGGGCCGGGCCTTGTCTTGTGGCGGAGGCGGATGAAAGCGACGGCACCTTTTTGCTGCTTAAGCCGGAAATAGCCGTGGTCACCAATATAGAAAGCGACCACTTGGATTATTACAGGGATCTGCGGCATTTAAAGCAGACTTTTGCCCAATATTTGCGGCAACTGCCCCAAAACGGTTTTGCCGTTGTTTGTGCTGATTGCCCGCAGGTGCGGGAAGTGATGGACAGTGTGCCGGGCCGCTATATAACTTATGGTTTGCAGACACCGGCCCGCTACACGGCTGCCGCCATCAGCCATTGCAATACGGGCGTGTCGGCTGATGTATATGATAATGGCACGTTGCTGGGGCGCTTCAGCCTTTCCGTGCCGGGAGAGCATAATGTTGCTAATGCCCTGGCCGCGTTGGCCGTGGGTAGGGAATTGGGGCTGGGCTTCGATGAGATCGCGCAAGCCTTGAGCCGTTTCAGCGGTACCGGGCGGCGCTTCGAAATTATGGGGGAAAAAGACGGGGTTACGGTGGTGGACGATTATGCTCATCATCCCACCGAGTTGGCCGCCACTATAGGCGCGGCCGGGGCCATGTATAAAAAACGTCGTATAGTGGCCGTATTCCAGCCACATCGCTACAGTCGTACCCAGGTCATGTACGCCGGGTTCGCACAAGCATTAACTGAAGTCGGCGCGGTGGTGATACAGGAGATATACCCGGCTTTCGAACAGCCCATACCCGGGGTTTCCGCCCGACTTATAGTGGAGGAGGCGCAACGCCTTGGTTATGGAGATATATACTACGCGGAAGAAGAAGATCAGACACTGGCAATGCTTGCGCGGCTTACACGCCCCGGCGACCTGCTTTTGATAATGGGGGCCGGCAATATCCGTACAGTGGCCGAACGCTTTTTAGCGCCTGCGCTTGATAAGGAGGAAAAACGGTGAACAAAAAGGAGCTGAAATCGGCTTTGGCCGCCATACTCAGGGAGCCGGTACAAACGGATGTGCCTATGCTTAAACATACCACCTGGCAGATAGGCGGACGTGCCGATAATATGGCCTACCCCGCCGATGAGGAGGAATTATCCGCGTTGCTTAAGTTTTTGACAGCGGAAAATATGCCCTGGATGGTCATAGGCAACGGCTCCAATATTTTGGTGGGAGATAAGGGCATACGCGGTGTGGTGATACGTTTGGGCGAAAACTTTTCTTTTACAGAATGGCGGGAACAAAGCGTTACGGCGGGGGCCGGTAAAATGTTACCCGCGCTGGCGCTGGAGGCGGCGGAACGTGGGCTTGTAGGCCTGGAATTTGCGGCCGGCATACCGGGTAGCCTGGGCGGGGCTGTGCGCATGAACGCGGGCGCTTATGGCAGCGCCATAGGAGAATTCGTCACAAAAATAGAGGTTATGGAATATAGCGGGCAAAAGTGTGTATTGGAAGCCTCGGACATGACCTTTTCCTATAGGGTAAGCAGCCTCTTTGATATGGATGTGGTGGTATGCCGCGTGTCGTTGGCCTTGGATACCGGTTCCAGGGAGTACAGCATGGGCGAGATGCAAAGACTGCTTCATCTGCGCGGCTTGAACCAGCCGCTGGAATTCCCTTCCTGCGGCAGCGTTTTCCGCAATCCGCCTAACGACCACGCCGGCCGTTTGATAGAACTGGCTAATTTGCGCGGCCTTCAAATAGGCGGTGCGGCTGTTTCCAAAAAGCACGGCAACTTTATTATCAATTTGGGCGGAGCGCGGGCTAAGGATGTTAAGGATCTGATAGAGGAGGTGCAGCAACGCGTTTACGATTATTCCGGCATACGCCTGGAACCGGAGGTAAGGATGGTGGGCGAATTTGCCTGAGGAGAGCTATATGCGCGAAAGAACGCCGCCTGCAAATTTAGAGCAATACCGGCTACATAAAAGGCGGGCCGGTAATTTTCGCTGGGTGCTTATAGCCCTGCTCTTTTTGATTTGCGCCGCCTGCGGTTATTTTTTTTCCGTTTCCCCCTTCTTCGGCGTGGAGCAGGTAACGGTAAGCGGCAACGATTTGGTCGGCGCTCAGCGTTTACGCGCTCTTTCCGGCATAGAGATATCTCAGAATATTTTTACGGTGGATACTGCTGTGGTGGAGCGGTGGCTTTGCATAGAACCTCTGATAGAGACCGCGCAAGTAAAACGAATCTTGCCGCGCACGGTAAGCATAACCGTTACGGAACGGTGTCCGGCGGCTGTGCTGGCTACAGGGCAGGCCTTTATCCATGTGGATGATAGCGGGTTGGTACTGCGACGCCTGCGCGAGCTGGATAATATTGCCCTACCCATACTAAGCGGCATTGCGGGGATACATCCCGGTGCCGTGCCCGGCAGTCGCATAGAAGGCGAGGATATGGATGTAGCCCTTACCGTGCTGCATACCTTGCCATCCCTGGCCTTTCCCTCAGTAAAGGAAATAGATGTTACGGATAACCAGAAAATAAGGCTCTATACCGAGGGCGGCATAGAGGTGCGTGTGGGCGGCAGCGGGAATATGGCGGAAAAATATTTGCTGGCAGACAGCATAATTTATAACGCGCAGCTAAACGGCACCGCTTCAAAAATCGGCTATATAGATGTAAGCTCTACGGAAAAACCTGTTGTCTATTATTTAAATCAATGATGTGCTTAGTGAAAATTAATCTTTTAAAGGGAAATTTACGGCAGGGAAAAAAGGTTTTGTATAGAAAAAGATTATATTAGAGATTTTTCGGCGTAAGCTGCCAGCGGTTGGAAGATGGGAGGCTTGTTGATGCTGATTTTTGATGATGACCGGTTGGGGGATTTTGCCAGGATAAAGGTGCTGGGCATAGGCGGGGGCGGTAGCAATGCCGTAAACCGCATGATAGACAATGACCTTACCGGCGTAGAATTTGTAGCTATAAATACCGATAAGCAGGCTTTAGGTTATTCCAAAGCTGAGGCGCAGTTGCAGATAGGTCCTAAACTTACAAAGGGGTTGGGCGCCGGCGGCGATCCGGAAGTAGGTCGTAAAGCCGCAGAAGAAAGCAAAGCGGAGCTTACTGCATTACTGGATGGAGTGGATATGGTATTCATTACCGCCGGTATGGGGGGCGGTACAGGCACCGGCGCTGCTCCCGTAGTGGCCTCTTTGGCTAAAGAGGCCGGTGTGCTTACCGTTGGCGTTGTCACAAAACCCTTCGGTTTTGAGGGGCGCCTCCGCTCTCAGCAGGCGGAAAACGGCATTTCCGAATTAAAACAGAATGTGGACACTCTTATAACCATCCCCAACGATAAGCTGCTGCAAATAGTGGATAAAAAAACCACCGTAAAAAATGCATTTATGATCGCCAACGATGTGTTGCGCCAGGGTGTGCAGGGCATATCGGATCTTATAAGCAAGCCTGCCCTTATAAATCTGGATTTTGCCGACGTAAAATCCATAATGAAGGAAGCGGGCAGCGCCTGGATGGGCATAGGCATAGGCTCCGGCGAAAACAAGGCCGTGGAAGCGGCGGAAAATGCTGTTACCAGCAATATGCTGGAAACCAGCATAAAAGGAGCCAGGGGCATCTTGCTTTCCATAAGCGGTGGTGAGGAAATGAGCCTTTTGGAAGTCAATGACGCGGCCAAATATGTGTACGAGGTTGCGGATGCGGAG
>WRIA01000013.1 GCA_009782975.1 Clostridiales bacterium | reverse complement strand
CGTACATGGTAATATACTGGGTGTCGCTTATATAAGTATCTATTACATCGGTCAAACGGTAGATAAGCCCCTTTTCCGCCGGGTTGTTGGAGCCGACACCGCCCATAAACACGCGCATAACCTGGTCGGAATCTTTTTCCAGGGCCGCGCGCAAAAGGCTTTCGTTTATAGATATCTCCCCGTTGCCGCCGTTATACTTGCCCTCGGAATCCAGGTAACTGCCGGTACGCAAGCCTATTTGCTGCGGGGAAAGCCCGGCGCCTTCCACGGTGCTGTAAAAGGCCGCGCGCATATTGTCAAGCAGCCTTTGAATATCCCGGTCATTGCGCAAAAGGCCGCTTTTGGCGTATCCCTCCCATTGTTCTATCTGCTTTTCGGTCATCTCCGCTTTTTCTTCTTCGGTAAGTGCGTAGTATTTGGTGTCTTTCTTTTCGCGCAACAGGTCGTTAAGCTTTCTTACCATTACGTTATAGCCGTCTATAAAGGATTTGATATTGTTGAAGGCGCTATCTATATCCTTGGTAAGCAGGATGTTTATGGCATTGGCCGGGTCGTTGGCCGGGTCGGCCGTATCCAGCAGGCCTAAGGCGGCTTCCGCCGCGCTTTCCTCGCCGGTAACATAGTTTAGCGTATATTGTACGCCGTCGGCACGGAAGGTATTGGTGGAGCGCTCCACACGCGAGCCGTTGATATAGGCCACGGCATTGGAGCCTTTATATGTAGTTATAGCGCCCGAAACCTCCTGTATGCCGAAAGCGCTGTCTGTACCGAAGGCATTGCCCTCATGATTGATTATGGTAAGCGCCTGATCGTTTGTGGAAGTGACGGTAAAACGGTCCGTAAGGCGGTCGTAGGTCATTTCCACATTGGCCCCGCTGCTGTTTATCCTGCTCAGCATATCCGCCAGTGTGTCGGTTTTTTCAAAAGTAAACATATAGTCGTTTAGCTGGAAGCGGATCTCGCTGGTATCATTGCCCATGGAGTCCTGGAAAAGCTCGTTGGCGAAATCCAGATCTCCCAGCTCCACAAAAAGATTATCCGTAAGCTGGGTACCGCTTGCCGAAACTTTATCCGCGCTTTTTACCTCGGCGCCCGAAGCAAAGATGCCGAAAGCGCTGTTTGTTCCAAAGGCATTGCCCCGGATATTAAGTATTTTAAGCTCCTGGTCAGCGCCGGTCTCCTTGGTGGTTATGGAAAAACCGTCGGTTAAACGGCTGTAGGTCATGTTTACCCCGGCAGCGCTGCTGTTGACGGTTTCCATCATGCCCTGTAAGGTGGTATTTTTGTTAAATGTGAAGCTGACCCCGTTGATGGCGAAAGAAACGTCATTGCCGTCGCCAAACAGATCGTTGGCGAATTTAAGATCGCCCAGGCGCGCGGAATTGTTCTCCGAAAGCTGTTGGCCGTCCTTGGAAACCTTGCCGGCGCTTTTTGCGGTAGCCCCCGAAGCCAAAGCGGTGATCTTGTTTATAGTTATCTGCCCGGCCGTGGCCTCGGAATTGGCGGAAATGCTTACAGCATCCTTTTTAGCGCCGGAAAGATCCACCTTAAACGATGTATAGGTGCTTGATTGCAGCATGGCATCGGCGCCCAAGGTGGTAAGAAAAGTATTTTTGAATGTCCTTAGATCGTTGGCCACATTGGTCAAGGCATCCTGCCTCCATTGCAATGTGGTTTTGGCCCTAAGCTCCCGGTTAAGCTTTTGCATCTCGATACGCATCAAGCTCCTGACAAGGGATTCCGTGTCCAGGCCGGAGGCCAGGCCGAATAATCTGGTTGGTCCGATAGAATTGATCGCCATAATATACACTCCTTTGCTTATTAAGGCAGACGCAAAAAACAGGCAGTTAAACCCTACATATAATTATTCGTGATTTTGGTGTTAAACTTTAGCGATACGGCCCTTGTGCAAAATAAAAATTTACGCTAAGGCCGTATTGTTAAAAAATTCATCATTTTCATCGCAAAAAAGTTTGACAGTTACTTTGGCATATATTTAACTTCCTAAACATTTTGTTTAGGAAGTTAAATATTATATTTAGATATCTAAACATTTTTGCCGTTGTAGCAAAATCAATAATTGCCAAATATTCTACATATTGCGTATAACTGAAAACTATGCCCTAAGATTTTTCAAGCCTTTCGGTAAGCCGGTCTATGCAGGATTCCAAAGGGCCGCTTAAGTATTGCTCGAAGGCAAAGGCGGCGCTTAAACCGTCCTTGCACAGGCTGCGGGCGCCCTGCTCGGCTTTTTTAAGGGCGCGTTCCACAATAAGGGCGGCATGGCGCTTTTTAAGCTCGAAGAATAAAACAACAAACACCCCGTTGCCCAGATGCGCGGGAATATCGGTTATGCGCAGGGCCTTTTTAAGCGCCTGCGCCGCGGAATCCAGGCAGGGCAAGGAAAGGCTTTCCCCCGGCAGACGGGCCGGCTTAAGGGAAAGCACGGCCACGGTAAGGGGGCGTTTATAGCGATGCACGCGGTAAAGCTCCGGCCTGCTTTCGGCAAGTAAGCCCTCCCGCGTAAGCAGCCCGGTAATACGGTCGTTATGTTGCAGATGTTTTTGCCAGGTCTGCTGCATAAGATCCTGCTCCCGCTCGCGGGCCCGGGAGCCGAAGGTCTTGGATATCTCGCCTAAGTCGCGATAGCCCAGATACACGCCGGGCTGGCCCTGCTCGAACACCACATATTTGTTGAAGCAATAATGCTCCATCCTGTGGGAGGCCATATCTTTTTCCAGCACATCCACAAAAAATTTTATGGCGGTCACTATACGGCCGTTTTCCAGCTTAAAACCGGCCACATACTGTCCCTGGCGTATATTGAACTCCCGGATTGCGTAAAGCCCGTGTACGGCCTGCCGCCATTCCGTAAAGCCGCGTATGCCCACCCGCTGCCGGTCGCTGGCACTAAGCAGGCGGAAGGCTTTTTCATAATCGCATTGCGCCAGCAAGGTAAAATACTCCGTTATTACGTTTTTGGCCTCTTTGGCGGCCCCGGCCACGGATTGAGAGGCCCTTTGCCCCAGGCTGTTATTATAGGCCTGCCGCTTCATATCGTCGCTTAGCGTATCGTAGGCGATGTTTATCTGAGACATCAGCTCCTGGGCATGGGGCAGACCGCTTACATCGGGATGATAGAGTTTGGAAAGACGCCTGTAGGCGGATATGATATCCGCTTTTTCCGCATTAAAGCCTATTTGCAATACCTGGTAAAAATCGTTGTTTTGGTTCATTCACAACTCCATAACCGGTGTTTTAGGCATGCACATAATAACGAGTCCGCGCTATTTTATCCGCGCTCATGGTATCCTTGATGTGGGCGTAGGTAAAATTGAGTTTGCCGGCCTGGGCTACCGTTACGCCGCGTACGGGGTCGTAGCCGCCGCCGCGGGAAGGACATACCATCTGTACATGTCCGGCTCCGCCGCCGCCGTTGCGCCAGGCGGAAACCACAGGATGACCGGCGTTGGCATATTGCTGGGCCTCGGCCGCCGTTATCTCCCGCCAGCCGTAATCCGCGCCGCGCCGCCTTAGCCAATCCGCAGTGCCGTTGGCATCCAGCTCGTAAGCGCCCTTTACATTGGGGTAATAGCGGGGGTCGCCGTTTTCCTTTTCCACATAATGGGGTATCTCGCAGCCCAAGGCGCGTGTTACATCCCAAACGAAGATATTGCAGTAAGTGTTGCCGTCGCGGTACGGGCGGTAACGTTCGGCGCTTTCCACCTTAAATTGACTTATCACCTTGTTCAAAACCTCGGCGCTACGCCTCCCGGCGGTGGAAACGCCGTTCAAGGCGGTGGGCAGCCAGGCCTGCCGGGGCAGAAAACCCGGGTCATCCGGGCCGGCGGAGTAAGCTCCGGCGGCGTAATTAACAGGTTTGTAAGAGTTGGGGGCGGAAGCAGCCGGCATAAGCGCGGACATCGCCGACATCAGCGGCGCCATGTCGCTGCCTTTAAATTCCTGCATCATGCACATAAGCATGTACATAAGCATCTCGTTACCGTTGGAATTTCCCTCCGCCGCGCCGGTAAGCAGCATAGATTGCAGATACCCGAAGGAGTCGTCCTGGTAAGCCGGCAGCCCGCCACCCAGACCGGAAAGGGTGTTTTCGGTAAGAGAGCGCATCATGGCCTCGTTGAACAAAGCGGAAAAATCCTCGCCGCCGCCGTCGTTTAAGGCGGGCTTTGCTTCGGTTGCCGGGCCGGTTACCGTTGATTTGTTTAAGGGATCTATATGATTCATATTTCCTCCATGCTTATTATGACATATTCCGGCTTAAAATTCAATACTAAATATGGACAAAAATATAAAAATTTTTATTATACGGCACAATATCCTGTAGAACGGCGCAATTATTTAAGTAGCGTACCCAAACGCTGCGCATAGGCCTGGTCGCTTTGGCTTACAAATACCAGTATCTGCGCTACCACGGCGTAAAGCTCCGGAGGTATATCGTCCCCCAGGTTCATTTTACCCAGCATTTCGGTGAGCGCCGCGTCATAAACCACCGGTATTCTGGATTCTTCGGCCAGCGCGATGATCTTTTCCGCCACATAGCCTTTGCCAAAGGCGGTCAACAGCGGCACGTCGTCAAAGGCCGGGTCGTATTTTAAGGCCGCCGCCTTAAGGTCTTTTAAATCTTTTGTCATGTTACGGCTCCTATACCTGGATATCTACTTTATTTCCAAAATCGCGCCGGAATTCTTCCAGTGTGCGATCCGCTGTTTCCGGCCCTGCCTGCCGTATAAGCTGCTGCACGGTGGCGGAAGCCAGCCGATAACCGGCTTCGGATAAAAGACCGGTTAAAGCCCTGCTTTGTTCCCGTATAAAGGGCACTGCCCCGGCGCGGCCTATTTCCAGTTTAAGGTGTATATCCTTTTGCTGCACCTGTATCAGGGCTTCCATGCGGCCCAGATGCTCGGTATTTAAGGCCAGCAATATGGTGGCGTTACGCGGATCCAGCTTTCGGCTGCCTTTTTCCCGGCGATAGACATACAGCTCGGCGGTCTGCCGCTGCTCCCCAAAGAACACGGGCAGTTGCAGTATCAGCGGCCGTTCTTCCCTTAGGGTGTCGTTATGCTGTAACAGGCGGTTTACCTGTTGCAGCAGCTCTTCCTTTTGGGGCAGGGAGGAACGGGCGACGGTTTCTTTTAGCAGCTCAAGGCGCGTTTCCAGCTCCCGCGCTGCTTGCCGCAGAGCTGGAGCGTTTTTTGCGGCCGGGCCGCCGGTGTTTATAAACAGGCGTTCCGCAAAAGCTATCAAATCTTTTTGGGATGCCGCCTTGGTGCCCTCTGGGAACAGTTCGGCCACCAAACGCTGGGTAAATTCCAGCAATTCCCGGCGCGTGGCGGTGGGCAGGGAAGATAAAACCGTAGCCGGCTGCTCCCCGTTCTTTTGGGAATGGGCGGAAATGACCGTAACCGTTTGTTCCGCGCTCTTTTGGGAATGGGCGGCGGCAGTAGCAAGCCCCATATCGGGGGCTTGCTTTGCGGCAGGGGTCTCCTGCGCTTGCGGCGGCAAATGCTCTGCGTCCGGGAGGCCGGATATTGTTGCTTGCGGCGCTTCAGGCGCGGCCTGCGCCGCTTTTTGCGCGACCCCGGCCCGCGGCGCTTCCTGTGCCACGGTTTGCGCCGCAACTGCCGCCGCCCTTCCTTGGGCGGCCAAAGCGGGCAGAGCCTGCTCCGGCTGTGCCGGTACCGGCAATTCCGTTTCAGGGGCGGCCTGGGAAGGCGGGGCCTGTTCTTCTGAAGCCTGCGCGGGCAAGTTTTGCTCCGGCAAAGCCGCTGTAATATCGGGGGCGGTTTGGGGTACGTCGGCCGTAAGCTCCGGCATAAATAATTCGAACAAAGGGGCAAGTATGCCTGGAGCAGTTTCTCCCGCTGGTTTGGCCGCGGCCGTCGCTAAAGCATGGGTATCCATGGCCAATAAAGCGTTAAGCTCACTAAGCATTTGCCCCGGCAGGGCCGATGCCTGCTGGGCTTGGCCGGGGGCCGCTTCCGTACCGGGCAAAGGCGCTGCCTGCGCCGTTTCCCGGCCATCCGTAAGCAACAATGCCGCGGTTTGCCTAATGGCGGCGTTATCCGTGCTTAAAGCGGGAAAATCTCCCAAAGCGCGCATAAAAACCTCCAGCCTTTGGTGCGGCTTAAGCGCGGAATTTTGCATCTGCTCCACTATGGCGGCTAAAGCGGGTGGCAGCGCGGGCATACGCCCTGCTGTGCTTACGGAGCCCGGCACGGCGCTTTCGCCGGCCAGAGGACCGCTTAAACGCAGTTTTATCAGGCCGTCGCCCTTTTCCACTATGGTAAGGCTTACCTCGCTGCCTTCGGCCAGCACCACACCGCCCTCCAGACGGGCGCGTATAAAAGCGCCCTCGGCGGTTTTAAGATGCACCGTGCCGCGGTCAGAAAAAATCACGCGCGCCTCAAAGCTTTCCCCCTCGGTAAGCTCCGGCAGGGAAACCTCGGCGCTTATCTCGCCGCCAAGTACGGTAGTCGCTCCGTCTATGACGGGCGGTAGGTTTACTTGCATAAACACACCTGTAAAAAATTTTTTTTGGGGCCGGGATGGTAAATCATATTAAAACAGCAGCAATTTAATCATATAGAATAAATAAAAAAATATCAATAGGGCAACAAAGGCAAAAAATACCATATTTATATTTGACAAAACAAGGGCTATGGCGTAACATAATAATGTAAGGGATAAATTTGTTTAAGGAACAGCCTTTTACTAAATATATCGGCGGAAAATCCCGAAAGTTTAATTAGTAGGCTGTAAGCCTTTGCCCGGAAGTTATAAGGAGGTGGCTATTTTGCCGGATGAACTGGGAAATATCGGCGAGCAGGGTATAGATACCTTTCGTGAGCTTGGCAATATCGGCGCGGGCAACGCCGCCACAGCTTTGGCTACCATCCTGAATATGCAGATATCCATGAGCGTGCCGGAAGTGGCCGTGGTGCCCTTCGATCATATCATCAATATTTTAAGCGGCCCGGAAAACCTGGTGGCGGGCATACTTGTAAACATGAGCGGCGATCTTAACGGCTATATATTGATGATATTGGAGTTGAAAGACGCCTGCGGAATGACCTCCATGGCCCTGCAACGGGAAAAGCCTCCGGGCCAGGAACTTACGCTGGACGAATTGGATCGGTCCACACTTACCGAGATAGCCAATATACTGGTGGGTTCTTACCTTTCCGCCATTGGCGCTATGACCGGGCTTACTATCACGCCCTCCGTGCCGCAGATGGCCGTGGATATGGTGGGGGCCATTATCAGCATAGTGCTTATAGAATACGGCAAGATCGGCGATTCGGTACTGTTTTTAAAAACTAAATTCAGCGATGTACACAAAAGCATGAACGGGCATTTTTTCCTTATCCCGGATTTTGAATCCTATAAAATACTAATGAAATCGCTGGGGTTATGATCGATGGCTACCATGATAGTCGGGATAGCTGATCTTAAAATAGGCAGGGAAACGGACATGATAACCACGCTGGGCCTGGGCTCCTGCGTCGGTATAACCTTGCACGACCCGATACGCAAGATAGGCGGTCTGGTCCATATTATGCTGCCGGAATATAACGGGCAGATGGATCATAACCGTTACAAATTTGCCGACAGCGGCATACCGGATCTGCTGGAAAAGCTTATCCGCGCTGGGGCCAGCCGCAGCAGTTTGGTGGCTAAACTGGCCGGTGGGGCGCATATGTTCACCGGTGCCGGCGCGCAGAATTTTTTAAAGATAGGCGAGCGCAACGTGGCTGTAAGCATAAGCACGCTGCACGCTTTAAAGCTGCCCATAATAGCCAATGATACGGGCGGCACCCATGGGCGCACCATAGAGCTTTACAATGATACGGGCAAGCTTAAAATAAGGACTGTCGGCTTTGGGGAAAAATTTATATAATTTTTATATAAATTTTTATATAAATAAAAAATCAGGATACAAGTTTAAAGCATTACGCAACAAAAGTATAGGAGGATGTGCCTATGGCTAAGGTTATGATCGTTGACGACGCCGCTTTCATGAGGATACAAATCAAAAATATGCTCAGCAAAAACGGCTACGAGGTGGCCGGTGAAGCGGAAAACGGCAAACAGGCAGTAGAGCGTTATAAGGACTACAGCCCAGATGTGGTAACAATGGATATCACCATGCCGGAAATGAGCGGGCTGGACGCCCTGCGCGAGATCATTAAGATGGATCCCAACGCCAAAGTGGTAATGGTTTCCGCAATGGGTCAGGAAGCCATGGTCCGCGATGCTATTTTGTCGGGGGCCAAAGGCTTTATCGTAAAGCCATTCAAAGAAGAAGGCATACTTGCGGCCATCAAAAAGCTTTGCTAGGCGCCAAGCGGCGTGGTTTTGTTATG
>WRIA01000012.1 GCA_009782975.1 Clostridiales bacterium | reverse complement strand
CGGCGCGGCCCTTTCCGTAAAGGCCGTTACCGGCTGCCCCATAAAATTTACCGGCACCGGCGAAAAGCTGGCCGCTTTGGAACCCTTTTATCCTGACCGCATGGCCTCCCGCATTCTTGGCATGGGAGATGTGTTGACGCTGATAGAGAAGGCCCAGCAAAGCATGGATGCCGAAAAAATGGCGGAGATGGAATCCAAGCTGCGCCAAAGCCGCTTCAACCTGGAAGATTTTTTGGAGCAGATGGCCCAGATGCGCAAAATGGGCGATATGAAGGATATGCTTTCCATGATACCCGGCCTGGGCAAGCAGATAAAGGACATACAACTGGACGAAAGGCAGTTGGCGGCCACGGAAGCCATCATACGCTCTATGACCAAGGCGGAGCGGGAGAACCCGGCTATTTTGAACGGCAGCCGCAAGCGCAGGGTGGCTATGGGCTCCGGACGTCAGGTGCAGGAGGTAAACCGCCTGTTAAAGCAGTTTGAGCAGATGCAAAAAATGATGAAACAGCTAAACGCCATGCAAAGCGGCAAAAAGGGCAAATTTGGCAGAGGTTTGCAACTACCCTTTTAGCCCTACGCGGCAGATGAAACTGCCAAGCAAGGATGACCCCTGCGAAGGCAATTTTATTGAATAGAAAGACCTTGATAAAGGAGGTGTAATGATGGCAACAAAGATTCGTCTTAAGAGGATGGGCGCGAAAAAGGCTCCTTTCTACCGTTTGGTAGTGTCCGATTCCCGTTATCCGCGGGATGGGCGCTTCATCGAGGAGATAGGCTATTATGACCCCGCCAGCGACCCGGCGCAGATACATATCGACGCCGAAAAGGCCAACCAATGGCTGGCCAGCGGCGCGCAGCCCTCGGAAACGGTAAGATCCCTGTTCAAGAGGGTCGGTATTAAGTAATATGGCCCTCTTTAGGGTAAGCGAAAGGGATGGTTTCATGAAGGAATTGGTTGAGCACATGGCAAGATCCCTGGTAACGAACCCGGAGGCCGTTTCGGTCGCCGCGAAGGAGGAAGGGGACAGCCTGGAGCTTACGCTTAATGTGGCCGCGGAGGATATGGGTAAGGTAATAGGCAAGCAGGGGCGCATTGCAAAGGCCATGCGCGTGGTACTGAAGGCCGTTGCGGCCAAGGAAGGCAAGAAATGCAATTTGGAGATCGATTGATAATGCAATTCAGTCAGCGGGCGCTGTGTAGCGTTGGCTGACTGAATTGCAACGGAGGTATTATGCCGGATAATGAGCTTATTCTGGTGGGCGTTATACGCGGCGCCCATGGGGTACACGGCCTGCTGAAAGTGGAAAGCCTTAGCGACAACCCTGCCCGCTTTGTTCCGGGTGGGCGTCTGTACGCCTGCCTGCCGGAACAAAGGCCGGCAACCGCAGAGCAAGGGCCGGTACCGCTTCCGCTGACCGTGGTAAGCGCCAGCCCACACTCCGGCAAGCTGCTGCTGGCCTGCGCGGAAATAACAAGCCGCGAGGAAGCGGCGGCTTTGCTAGGCGCAGAACTGATGGCCTTGCCGGACGCCCCCCAACTGCCGGCGGGACAGTATTATCATTATCAGTTGCTGGATATGGCGGTATATGATCGCGGAGAGTATGCGGGCAGGATAACGGAAATACTCTCCCGCCCGGCCAACGACATTTACGTTATGCAAAACGAAGCAGGGGAAGAAACCTGGGTGCCGGCCCTTAAAGCCGTGGTAAAAAGTATAGACCTAAAGACCGGGCGCATGGAAGTGGAACTGCCGGAAGAGATAAAGAGTAATTAACGACGAGCGATAAAGCAAGCATTGATAGAAACAAACAGGGTAGCGATAACGGCGCGGATATAGTTATCCACATTATTGTTACAACATATAGTATGTTGACACAAAAAATTGCGTATTCAATACAGGATATAGTTGTTGAGATAAGCGTGTGTGGAAAAGTTGTGGAAATAACAGAATATTTGGAATCAGTCAAATTTAACGGCGATACGACCACCGGCCGTTTATCATCATTTATGCAAGGGGAGTTGGGTTTGAAAAATTTAGTGAATATATTCCATATCATAGTGGCGGTTCTGGCGGCTTTGGTCATTATGTCCATATTTTACGAGGGTATGCGCCTGCAATGGTTTTCCTTTGTGCCAACTATTATGCTGGCAACGGATGGCGCGTTTATACTGGCCACGATTTGTAATCTTATTTATTTTCGTAAAAGAAAAGCCTTGTTTGCCCTTAACCTGTTTTCCATTGCAATTATCATAGCGGCCCTTGCCTTGGAAATGTTTGACCAGGCTTACCCGGATATATTTGTGGTGTTTTGGAACTTTTATATATTCCTTTGCTATTATACTTTTGTTATAAAGCAGCTATGGAAATACCCCGTATAACTATATTAGCTATCAGCCGTTTTGAAGGTGCGCCATTATGAAAATAGATATACTTACGCTGTTTCCCGCTATGTTCGCGCCTTTGGATGAGAGCATGGTAGGGCGGGCGCGGGCCGCAGGCCTGCTGGAGCTGAATGTGCATAATATCCGCGATCATACCGTGGATAAGCACCATATTACGGACGACCGTCCCTATGGCGGAGGCGCGGGCATGGTGATGAAGCCGGAGCCCATCTTTGCTGCGGCTCGAGCGGTAACAAGCGTCGTAAAGCCGCGTGTAGTTGTTACCAGCCCACAAGGCCGGCCTTATACCCAGGACCTGGCCAGAGAGTTGGCCCGGGAAGAACAGTTGATCATAATCTGCGGGCATTACGAGGGCATAGACGAGCGCGTTGCGGACGGGCTGGCTACGGATGTGGTATCCCTGGGCGATTTTGTGCTGACCGGCGGGGAGATGGCCGCCCTTGCCATAGCGGACAGCGTGGCGCGTTTGCTACCAGGTGTGTTGGGCCACGAAGAAAGCGCCCTGGAGGAGAGCTTTTCCGCCGGGCTTTTGGAATACCCACATTATACTCGCCCGCCTGTGTTTGAAGGGTGGGAAGTTCCACAAGTGCTGCAAAGCGGCAATCACGCGGCCATAGGCCGCTGGCGGCGGGAAAAAGCGCTGGAACGTACCTTTAAGCACCGCCCGGAACTGCTGGCCCGCGCCCCTTTGAGTGAGGAGGAAGCCGCTTACGCGGCGCGTTTGCGGCAAGAGCAGACCAAACCCTTCAAGACGTTTGTGGCTTTGCTGCATTATCCGGTACTAAACAAAAAAAAGCAGGTGATAAATACCTCCCTTACCAATCTGGATCTGCACGATATAGCGCGGGCCTGTGCCACCTATGGAGTAAGCCGCTATTTTTTGGTACAGCCCATAGAAGCCCAGCGCCGATTAATGGCCGATCTGCTGGATCATTGGCAGCAGGGCTTTGGCGCGCGCTATAACCCGGACCGGGGCAAAGCGCTGGAACTGGTTACACTCTGCTCATCTCTTGAGGAAGCCTGCGCAAATATAGGCCACGAGTATGGCGTGTTGCCACGGCTTATAGCCACCAGCGCAAAGGACGGGCAATGCAGCGTTACCCACGGATATCTGCGTTGCCTGATGGAGCGGGAAGGCGGCAATTATCTGCTGCTGCTGGGCACGGGCTGGGGCCTGGCACCGGAAGTTATGGAACGGGCGGAATTCCGCCTGCGCCCTTTGTACGGCGCGGGGGAATACAATCACCTTTCGGTGCGCAGCGCCGCCTCCGTTATGCTGGACAGGCTGCTGGGAGAAGGATAAACGGTCAACTATGCTTCTTCCAAAGAATAAGCGCAACGGCAAAAGAAAAAATAATCATAAACAAATATGGTATAGCCAGCAAAAAAGCTGTATTGGCCGGGGCGCTGTAGCCACGGTATTCTATGCCCCAAAGCATATTGCAGTATTCAAAGGCCACCCTTGCGCACATCACATAGGATAATACCAGCCCTATGGCACCAAAGCCCGCCGCCGCTATCTTATAAACTTTCATAATCGGCCTCCCCATAAAATATTATGGCCACATTTCTACGTTTTTAGGTCTATTCCTTGAACAATATGGCGAATATCTTTTCCAGACGCTCCTGCTCCTTACGCAGATAAAGATGTCCGATAAGCGCCTCCAGGCCGGTAGCGCGGCGGTAAGCTCCTACGCTGGCATTAGGAGGTTGATGGCCCCCCTTGGCATTGCGCCCCCGCCTTAATACGGCCCTTTCTTCCTCGTTAAGCAGCGGTTCTATTTCCCCGGCCAGTGCCGCCTGGCGCTCCGCCCTTACATAAGCCACGGCTTTATCGTGCAGTTCCCTAACCTTGCAAGCGCCGCTTTTAAGCAAATGCTCCCGCACGGCCAGCTCGTACACAGCGTCGCCGATATAGGCCAGGGTAAGGGATGGCAGGCTGGCGCTTAATTTTTTTTTCTCTTTTTCCACAGCTTCTCCTTGCTTATTTGGTTATTATATGTTCCTATAAGCTCCCGGCCTTTGCCTTATCTTTTCCACCTTGCCCCTTGGGGCGTGTCTTCTATGGTTATGCCCAGTTCCTTCAATCCGTCACGTATGGCGTCGGCGGCGGCCCAGTCTTTTTTGGCGCGGGATAGCTCCCTCACTTTAAGCAGCAATTCCAGCAGGGGTTCCTCCAGCCCGCCCGTCTCCTTTTCCGGGGGTTTTATCATGCCCAGCACCGCTTCGAAATCGGCAAAAAGCTGTTCCGCCGCTTCGATATCGGCCGGCGCGGGTGCTTCCTCCCCGTTAAGATAGCTGTTAAGTTCGTGACAAAAGGTAAAAATAGTGGAAATAGCCAGCGCGGTATTAAAATCGTCATCCATGGCGGCGATAAAGCCCTCCCGCGCCGCTTCTATGCAGCTTTCCAGGCGGGCCGCCCCTTGCATAGCCCGCGCTTTGGCTTCCTCCAGCAGGCGCAGGCTGTTGCGTATGCGTTCCAGGCTCTTGGCGGCTACGGCCAGCTTATCGTCGGCAAAATCTATAGGGCTGCGGTAATGGGTGCTTAACAGATAAAAGCGCACCACATCTCCGGGGAATTTAGCCAAAATCTCCCGCAGCAAAAAGAAATTGCCCAGGCTTTTGCTCATCTTTTCCTGATCCACGGTGATAAAGCCGTTGTGCAGCCAGTAACGGGCAAAATCCGCGCCGGTGGCCGCCCGGCTTTGGGCTATCTCGTTTTCGTGATGGGGGAATATCAAATCCGCGCCGCCGCCGTGTATATCGAATTCCGCGCCCAGGTATTTGCAGCTCATGGCGGAGCATTCTATATGCCAGCCGGGGCGGCCCGAACCCCAGGGGCTATCCCAGGCGGGCTCGTTTGGTTTGGCCGCTTTCCACAGGGCGAAATCCAGGGGGTCGCGCTTGGCTTCGCCGGGCAGCACCCGCGCTCCGCTGCGCATGTCGTCGATATCGCGGCCGGAAAGCTCCCCGTAAGCGGGGAAGGAGCGCACATCGAAATACACGTCTCCGGCGGCCTCGTAGGCATGTCCTTTGGCGATAATGACTTTTATCATGGAGATTATCTCCGGTATATGAGAGCTGACGCGGGGGTGTACATCGGCCGGCAGCACATTAAGGGCTTTGGTATCCTCGAAGTAGGCGGCGATGTATTTCTTTGTCACCGACTCCATGTCAAGGCCCTCCTCGGCGGCGCGGCGGATTATCTTGTCGTCCACATCGGTAAAGTTCTGCACATAAACGACCTTAAAGCCGCGCCACAGCAGGTAGCGGCGGATGGTGTCGAACACCGCCAGCGGACGGGCATTGCCCAGGTGGATGTAGTTGTAGACGGTGGGGCCGCAGCAATACATGCCTACCTGCCCTTCTTGGATGGGAATAAGATCCTCTTTTTGCCGGGATTTGCTGTTGTATAGCTTTATGGGCATGGTCAACCTCCTAAAATCAACAACTTACTATAAACAAGGAACGATTGATTGTAAAACAAAAATATTTAACTTCGCAAACAAAATGTTTAACTTCGCAAATAAAATATTTAACTTCGCAAATAAAATATTTAACTTCGCAAATAAAATATTTAACTTCGCAAATAAAATATTTAACTTCGCAAATAAAATATTTAACTTCGCAAACATTTTTGATTTTCAACGAGTTAGTCTGTACTATGTAATATAATAGTTGTTCATCGCTGATCTTCCATAGTTAAGCGCTTTATAAGGTTTTCCTTGCCGATAATGGCCGCCAGCTTGTCCAGATCCGGACCGTGCATACAGCCGGTGACAGCTACGCGCAGCACCATAAACAAGGCCGCGCCCTTGGCCCCTGTTTCTTTGCCGGCCTGCTTTATGGCATCCTTTACAGCGGCGGCGCTGAAATCCCGCTCGTCTATGGCTTCTATCAGCGAGGCGAAAGTATTTATTAAAAGCGGGGCATGTTCCTGGGCCAGTGCCGCCGCGGCTTCCTTCTCCATAGCCGGCCGCATACCGCCCTCTATAAGCGGCAGATATTCCTTTACCCCGGAGAAAGTCTCCAGATGATGGGCCAGGGTTTCCGCCAGCAGCTTTGCGCGGTCCTCGCCGAAGTCCGCCGGCAAATAGGGAAGGATGCCTTGGGCGATATCCGCCGGTGCAAGTGCCCGCAGATACTGGGCGTTCAACCAGCGCAGCTTGGCTATATCGAACACCGCCGGGCTTTTGGAGACGCGGCTTAGGGAAAACTGTTCTTTAAGCTGCTCCATACTCAAAAGCTCCTGTTCTCCTTCGGGGCTCCAGCCCAAAAGCGCCAGAAAATTGACCAGAGCCTCCGGCAAAAAGCCTTCCTCCCGGTAATTTACAACAGAAACCGAACCGTGGCGTTTGCTCATTTTGCTGTGATCCGGCCCCAATATCAGGGACACATGAGCGAAGATAGGAGCCGGATAGTTAAGAGCCTCGTACATAAGCAACTGCCGCGGCGTATTGGGCAGATGTTCCTCCCCGCGCACCACATGGGTTATCTGCATCTGATGATCATCAACGACTGCGGCGAAATTGTAGGTGGGCAGGCCGTCCGATTTTACTATCACGAAATCGCCGCCGATCTCGCCGCTGTTGAAAGTGACCCGCCCGCGCACCATATCCTCTATGACCAGATCCTTATTTGGCGGCACGGCAAAGCGCACCACCGGTTTTATGCCGGAAGCTTCCCTGGCTGCCCTTTCTTCCGCAGAAAGATGGCGGCAGGCCCCGTTATAAGTAGGCGTTTTTCCGGCGGCCTGCTGGGCGGTGCGTACCCGTTCCAATTCCTCCTCCGGGCAATAGCAGGTATAAGCGTATCCCCCTTCCACAAGCTGCCGGGCCGCCGCCGTATAAAGGGGCAGGCGCTCCGTCTGGCGGTAGGGGCCGAAAGCCCCGCCTGCTTCTATGCCCTCGTTCCATTCTATGCCCAGCCAGCGCAGGCTTTCTATTATATTGCGTTCCGATTCCGGGCTGGAGCGTTCCAGGTCCGTATCCTCCACCCGCAGTATAAAATCCCCCTTTTCTCCGGCGGCCAGCAGATAGTTGAACAAAGCCGAACGCGCCCCTCCTATATGCAGCGGCCCGGTGGGGCTGGGCGCAAAACGCACACGTATTTTACTCATAGATCCTCCTTTGCTGCACACTTTGTGCTATAACTCTTAACTTTTATATTACCATAAAGCAGGCATAAATGCAAATTTTGGCAGCACCAAAATTTATTGTACCGTAAATTTATTTATGTTATAATTTTTGCATTGGATCAGCTTTGTAGAGGCATAAAATGATCGCGCCAAAGGATACGGCTTGGGCAAAGCAGGCAACAGGCTTTTCGCGATGTTTCACGTGAAACATCCGGTTTTTATGCATCCGGTATGTATAGGCGCGTGTTTGCAAAAGGAATATATGCGATGTTTCACGTGAAACATCGAAGGGGTGTAAGTGCTGGTTTATATGTTTCACGTGAAACATTTTGCCCGCGGCCTTCATGTTATATTTTAGCAGGATATTTTACTGCTTATGTTGAATATAAACCGGACATCATGCTTTGGGGGAAACCTTTTGAGAAAGATCGTTGTGGAAGGCGGCTTGCCCCTGCGCGGGCAGATAGAGGTAAGCGGCGCCAAAAATGCTGTTCTGCCCCTAATGGCCGCCACTTTGCTGGCGGACGGCGTTTCTGTGATAGAGGACAGCCCTTGGCTGGCGGATGTGGAAACCATGAGCGCGGTCCTGGCCAGCCTTGGTTTAAGTTGCGACTATATCTGCGGTAGCCTGCACATAAACGGCTCCGGCCTGGCCCATACGGAACCTCCGGCCGAGCTGGTGCAGAGGATGCGCGCCTCCTTTTTAGTGATGGGGCCGCTTTTGGCTCGTTGCGGCCGTGCCCGTATGTCGTTACCGGGAGGTTGCGCTATAGGTATGCGCCCTATCGATCTGCACCTTAAGGGTTTAGAGGCCCTGGGAGCGGAGATAAGCATAGACGACAACGGCTATATAGAGGCCACGGCCGACGGCCTGCGCGGTTGCCAGATATATCTTGATTTTCCCAGCGTGGGCGCCACGGAAAATTTGATGATGGCCGCCGTTTTGGCCGAAGGGGTAACAGTTATAGGCAATGTCGCCGAGGAGCCGGAAATAGTTGATCTATCCAATATG
>WRIA01000011.1 GCA_009782975.1 Clostridiales bacterium | reverse complement strand
GGTTTTCGATGTACGGCTTTACGGTATGGAAGCCTTCAACAGCTTTTGGGTGCAAAGCGAGGAATTATATAACAGCTTTGCCGCCATGGGAGTAAAGGCGCGGTTAGATATAACCTTTTCCGTGGAGAACAGGTCTTACAGATTAGCTGGGGAGCTTATAGACAAGCGCATGGAGGAAACCCTTTATCTGACGCTTATAGAACAGATAGCCCCCATAGAGAAGGTAAGTAACAGGGAACATTTTCGGGAGGAGATGCGGCTGCATGTAAATGTTTATGAGCTTTCGCCCCAAAGCCTGCAAGGGGAACCTATGTTTAAGCCCTCCAAAACTCCCGTATTATCCTGCGAGGTATTTGACATCAGCGCAGGCGGGGTCTGTCTGGTAAACAACGATGTTTTCAATTCGCCTTCCGAACCTTATTTTTTGCTGGAATTTAACCTTAGAGGCAAGGATTATTTTTTGCTTCCATCCAAGCTGGTGCGCAAAGGGCATTGTCCCCAAACTTCTCTGTTTAAATTCGATTACGGCTTCGATTTTATCTTCGACCAGTTTCCCGACGAAAAGCACCGGCTTAGTGATGCCATCTTTAGCGCCAAACTGGAAAGGCTTTGATGGAAAAAGGGCGTGTAAGCGTCCTTTTTAACGCATAAGGAGGCCGGCCGATGAGCAAGCGGCAAGATCTTTTTACGCAAACGCGGGAGTATTTACTTTCCGAAAAGCTTATGCGGCCCGGACAGCAGGTGGTGGTGGCTGTTTCCGCAGGCCGGGATTCCTGTGTTATGCTTCATATACTGCATAATTTAAGCGCCGCGCTTGATTTTACCCTTGTTGTGGCCCATTTTGACCATCAACTGCGTCAAAACAGCGCCGCCGAGCAGCAGTTTGCCGGGGAACTTGCCGCCGGTTACGGCCTGCCATTTTACGGTGGCCGCGCCGATGTGCGGGCCTTGGCAGGGGGAGATAACCTGGAGGATGCGGCCCGCCGCGCACGCTACGCTTTTTTGCGCGAAACCGCGCTAAAAACAGGCGCGGCTAAAATAGCCACGGCTCACCACGCCCGGGATCAGGCGGAAACCGTTTTACTACACTTGCTGCGCGGCAGCGGGCTGGAAGGTCTGGCCGCAATGTCACCAAAGGAAGGGGATATAATCCGCCCACTTTTGAGCGCCTTGCCGGAACAGATAGAGGATCACCGCGCCCTGCACGATCTGCGTTTTTGTAAAGACGAAAGCAATGACGATACACGTTACCTGCGAAATCATATACGCCTAAAACTGCTGCCCAAGCTTTTGGAGATTAACCCGCGCTTGCTGCAAAGCTTAAGCGCTACTGCGGATATATGCCGCGAGGATAATATGCTGCTTGCGGCTTGGGCCGGGGTAGCCTTGGATGAACTGCGTAGCAGGGATGGACGTTCTGTAGCGGAAGGCTATTTTGCCTTGCCCCCGGCTTTGCAGCGCCGCATCGTGCGTATGGCCTTTGCGCAGGTAGCAGGAGATGAGTTGAGTTTTGCCCAGACGGAGGCGGTCCGCGCCTTAAAGGAGGAGCAAAGAACAAGCGGTCCCGGCGGCTGGCTTATTTACCGGCGCGGTGCGCTGTTTATAGAGCGGGAGCACCCGGGCTTGCCGGAGTATAGGGAGGTCATACCCCTTAAGGCGGATGGCAAGTGGCATAAATTGGCCGGCTGGGGTTGGAAGTATATGGCGGAGCACGTTTTAAAAGGAACAAGCGCCCAGTTTAAAGAAGGAGATATCATACTTCTGCCAGCCGAAATGGAAAAGGAGCTTGCCTTCCGCACCCGCCGCCAGGGAGATAGCATTTTCTCAATGGGTAAGGCGGGGCGGCACAAGGTAAAGGATATATTTATAGATGCAAAAATACCGCAGTACCTTCGCGCGGGCTGGCCGCTGCTTACCGCCAAAGAAGATATTATATGGCTGCCCCGTTTGTACAAACGTGTCTATCGCCTTAGCGGCCACAAGCTGATAATAATAGCAAAAAGAATAATTGAGGAATAAACTCTTTTAAAAACAGTTTGTATGTGATATAATATATTAATGAGGTAAATGCTGGTTTCAATAAAAAATAATATTTAGTTCTGTATCGGGAAAGGAGCTTCCGTTTGAACCGTTTGTTAAAAAACTCCACAGTGTTTATACTTATAGTGCTGATTTTCCTTACTTTTTATACCTGGTTTTCACCTTCCGGCAATGTTTCCCGCCTGAGTTTTTCGGAATTTATGACCGCGGTGGAAGAGGGCAGTGTAACGGAGGTCACTATCGCCGCCGAGGATAACCGTTACAGCGTCAGCGGCTCCTTAGGCGACGGAAGTTCATTTTCCGCCATCACACCCGCCGACACCTCCTTGGGAGATCATCTGCTGGCCCAGGGCGTAAGTGTGGCTTACGATTCCGTGCGTACCTCTTGGTGGGCTTCTTTGTTGGGCACACTTATCCCAATGCTTATAATAGTGGCCATATTCGTCTTTATCATACAGCAGGGCCAGGGCTCCGGAGGCAAAGTGATGCAGTTCGGCAGGACAAGAGCCAAGCTTCATACGGATGACCGTAAAAAGGTTACTTTTGACGATGTGGCCGGGGTGGATGAAGTAAAAGAGGAATTGCAGGAGGTCGTGGAGTTTCTTAAAGACCCACGCAAATATAATGCTATGGGCGCGCGCATACCCAAGGGCGTGCTGCTCTACGGGCCTCCCGGTTGCGGCAAGACACTGCTGGCCAGGGCGGTGGCGGGGGAAGCCGGTGTACCGTTTTTCTCCATTTCCGGCTCTGATTTTGTGGAGATGTTCGTGGGCGTGGGCGCCAGCCGCGTGCGTGATCTGTTTGAACAGGCTAAAAAGCACAGCCCCTGCATAATTTTTATAGACGAGATAGACGCGGTAGGGCGGCAGCGCGGCGCCGGTTTGGGCGGCGGCCACGACGAGAGGGAACAGACCCTTAACCAGTTATTGGTGGAAATGGACGGTTTTGCTACCAACGAGGGCATTATAGTTATGGCGGCTACTAACCGCCCGGATATTTTGGATCCGGCCCTTTTACGCCCCGGCCGCTTTGACCGCGAGGTAACTGTGGATGCCCCGGATGTGCTGGGCCGCAAGCAGATACTGGATGTTCATGCCAAAGGTAAGCCCTTTGAAAACGATGTCGATATGGACGTGGTGGCGCGGCGCACACCCGGCTTTACCGGTGCCGATCTGGCCAATGTACTTAATGAGGCGGCTTTACTTTCCGCGCGACACGATAAAAAGAAGATAGGCCAGCCGGAGGTAGAGCAGGCGGTGGAACGCGTTATAGCCGGGCCGGAAAAGAAATCCCGCGTTATAAGCGATAGAGAAAAGAAACTGGTTGCGTATCACGAGGCCGGCCATGCCGTGGTGTCCTATTTTTTGCCCAATTCCGACCCGCTGCATAAAATATCTATAATTCCCCGGGGGCGGGCCGGCGGCTATACGCTGCTCTTGCCTAAGGAGGATCGCCATTACGCCACAAAATCCCAGATGTT
Organism: Clostridiales bacterium; assembly: GCA_009782975.1. Next base: position 5,301 of record WRIA01000011.1, on the reverse strand, counting down.
GGACGAGCTTTCCATGCTGCTGGGGGGCCGCGTGGCCGAAGCACTTGTGCTTAAAGATATTTCAACAGGCGCGCAAAACGATCTGGAACGGGCTACCTCCAATGTGCGGGAAATGATAACGCGCTACGGCATGAGTGATGAACTGGGCTCCTTGACCTTTGGCAAACGGCAGGATACCATATTTTTGGGCCGCGACCTCTCTCAGGAGCGCAATTACAGCGAGGCTATAGCCTACGCAATAGATAAAGAAGCTCGCGCCATGATGGACGCGGCTTATCAGCGTGCGCACGACATCTTGGACGAGCATTTGCCTAAGCTGCACGCGGTGGCCGAAGCCCTTATGCAGCAGGAAACGCTGGCTGCGGAAGAATTCTATAAGCTTATGCGCGAACAGCCGGATGACGATACTGACGAAAAAGAAACTGCGCCGGAGCCTGTTGTTGCATCTGTAAACGAAGACACCGCCGCTCTTGCTTTGGAAGAAACAGTATCCGCAGACAGTACATCTTCGGCCACGGAGGATGACGTAGAAGAAAATAACATAACTTAGGGTTTGGAGTTATAAGCGTATAATCAGTAAATTGAAAAGCAGTATAATATCTTCTTTGTGGGTTTTATCGTAAAATTTATGCGTTAAACAGGGTTATGATAGGCAAAAGGGCCGAAAGGTAAACGGCCCTTTTGGCAAATACCGCTCAATGCTTTTCTATAAAGATTTGCAGCTCTTTATGCCATTCGCCCGGAGAAAGCGTACCGGGTACGGTTTCCTCGCCGAATATCAGATCCAGCAGGTAATGTGGTTTTTTACCGCCGTTGAACATGGATTTGATGCAGGATACGCAATAGACCGCCACATTATCGGCAGGCATTTGTCCGGCGCGTTCGCGCATACTTGCTATCACTTCCGTTTCGCCCAAATGCGGATAGAAAGAATCTCCGCAGCATACGGCTTTCCCCCGGTTCAATTCCGTCTCCACTAAGTTGATGTTCATGCGCGTCAGCAAGCGCCGCACCGCGGAGGTCACTTCCTCTTTGTGTTTGGTGGGGCAGGTATCATGCACGGACATCTTAATGCCCCGGTAATCAGGCAGTTTAATGCTCATATCCTCCGCCAGTACCTGCCACAACGACACCGGCTCTATGCCCGTATGCTCTTTACGCAGGCGGCGCGCGCAACCGGAACAGGCCACAATCATTTTTGTTCCGGGCGGGCAGGATTGCTTGTGGTGGCAGCATATTAAGTTGCGTTGCAGAGTATATCCGGCGCTACTTAGATATTTTTCTGTTCTTTCGGCCAGATGCGGCTTATACAGCAAAAGCGCGCAGCCCGGCATAAAAATATATTCCATAGTTATTTCCCCCTGCTTTATTATGGCACAACCATTCTATCACGCCGGGCGGGTAGAGGACAATAATATTTTTTGCAGTATCATATACTAAAATGTATAAATATATTGAGACAGGGCGTTTTATCCGTCCGGGAGGCAATATGCGGTTATATCATCTGGCTAGGGCCAATATCCCGCGCCTGATACAAGAGATGCAATGCCTGCAGGTTAACGCGGGCGGCATAAAGCGTATGGTGCCTAAAGGGGAGTTGCTGGCGTTTAAAGTCAGCGGCCTTGCCAATGCCGCGGCGTTGATATTAAAGCAGGAATTTCTTTCCAAGGGCGGGGAAGCAGCCTTGAACCATGACGCTGTTTTGGGAGCCGCTCACGAGCAAACGGTCCTGCTTTTAGCCACACCTGCCCAATACCGGGCTGTTTGCGCCGATTTATGCGCTCAGCCTTTCGGATTAGCGGCGCTTTCCCTGGAATTGCAGGCCGCTTTGGACGCGCTTTCAGGCGTTTTTGCCCCCATGGCCTACTGTAACCGCTATCACAGTGGGGAGCTTGATTTCAGCCGCCCCCTTATAATGGGCATAGCCAATATCACGCCGGATTCTTTTTACGACGGCGGACGCTACCATACGCCACAGGCGGCGGTAGAGCATATACTGGCTATGGCCGAGGCCGGGGCGGATATCATAGATATAGGCGGCGCATCCTCTCGCCCGGATCATACGCCCGTAAGCGCGGCGGAAGAACTGGAGCGCCTGCTGCCGGTGTTGGAAAAGGTGGCTCCCTTCTTGCGACTGCCGCTTTCCGTGGATACGGACAAGGCAGAGGTAGTGTCTGCGGCGCTTAACGCCGGGGCAGCCATAATAAACGACACCGGCGGGCTAAAAGAGGATATGGCACAGTTAGCCGCCATAGCAGGCGTTCCTTTGGTACTGATGCATAGAGGCGGCGGCGGCGACATAGTGGAAACGGTAACGGACTTTTTTCGGGAAGGATTGGCCCGTGGCGAAGCGGCCGGCATAAAACGGGAGCGGTTCATACTTGACCCCGGCTTTGGTTTTGGTAAGGATGTGGCGGAAAACTTGTTGTTACTGAACCATCTGGAAGATTTTAGGTTGCTAAACAGACCTTTGTTGGTGGGTGTTTCCAACAAACGCTTTATCGGCGCAGCCAGCGATACACCGCTTTACGGACGCGGAGCAGCAAATATCGCGGCCTTTGTCTGGGCCCTTTCCCACGGCGCGGCCATCATCCGTACCCACGATCCCAAATCCCTGCGCGAGGCGGCGCTTATGATAGAAAAGATCGAAAACAGCGACAACAAACAAACTTGTAAATAAACCGGAAACAGCTGGCTTGGTAAGACGAGTTATCTGGAGCATATAATAGATTTAGCCAAAAGCAACTACGCACATCAGTTAAGCCTTTGTATTGCAAAAACAAGCTGAACTTATTTTGAGAATGATAGGGGAAGGGGTTAATTATATGGATAAAATATTTCTGAAAGGGTTGCGTTTTTATGCTTGCCATGGCGTTTACCCGGAGGAAAAAAAGCGGCAGCAGCTTTTTACCGTAAATGTGGATATGGGCGTAGATACACGTCCTGCCGCGTCCACGGACGATATTTCCGCCAACGTTGATTACGGACGGATATATGCATCTGTAAAAAAGGTAGTGGAGGAAAACAGTTTTAATTTGCTGGAGACACTAGCAGAGCATATTGCCGATATGTTGCTAGAGGACGACCGGGTGCAAACAGTGCGCGTAGAGGTGGAAAAAAACCACGCTTTATACGAAGGGCAGTTTTTTAGCGCCTCTATAGCCATAGAAAGAGGACGGTAGTTATGGCGGAGGTCGTTTATCTTGGTCTGGGCAGCAATATGGGCGACCTAAAGCATAATATGAGCTTTGCAGTAAAACGCTTGGCCGGGCAGGCAGGCTTGAAGGTTTTGCGAAAATCTTCCCTTTATCTTACCGAACCATGGGGCGAGCCGGATCAGGATAAGTATTACAACGCGGTCGTGGAAGTGGAAACGACCAGCCAGCCATGGGAATTGCTGGATAAATGCCAACAGATAGAGCAAGAGGCCGGGCGCGAACACAAATTACATTGGGGCCCGCGCGTGCTGGATATAGATATATTGTGGTACGGCGGCCAGCATATCGTAAGTAAGGATCTGTGCATACCACACCCCTATCTTTCACAGAGGCTTTTTGTTATGCGCCCTTTATCCGAACTGGCGCCGGATCTGGAAATACCGCTTAAAGGGCGGCTAGATCTGCTGCTGGCCGCGCATGAAGATGAAAAAATAATAGAGATCGTCTGCCCGCCGGAAGAATGGTAAAACAAAAGCCAGACTATAGAAGCTGTAATGCAGTTAGGAGAAAGTAAATGCGGATAATCACAAGCAAACAGGAGATGCGTTGTTTGGCGCAAAAAGCGCGCGGACAGGGACAAAGCATAGGCTTTGTGCCTACTATGGGGTATCTGCATAGCGGCCATATTTCGCTTATGGAGGCGGCCAGGGAGCAAAACAGCCTGGTGGCAGCAAGCATTTTTGTTAATCCTACCCAGTTTGGCCCTAACGAGGATCTTGCGCGTTACCCGCGAAATTTTGCGTCGGACAGCGCCCTGGCCGCTAAGGCAGGTGTGGATGTGCTGTTTTGCCCGGAGGCTATGGAGATGTATCCGCAAGGCTATGTAAGCTATGTGGAAACAGAAGGCCTTGGCAAGCGGTTATGCGGTAAAAGCCGTCCCGGCCATTTTCGCGGGGTATGCACGGTGGTGCTTAAGCTGTTCAATATCGTGCAGCCCCATCGCGCTTATTTCGGCCAGAAGGATGCCCAGCAATTTATCATACTTAAACGTATGGCGCGTGATCTTGACCTGGATATAGAGATGGTAAGTATGCCCATAGTGCGGGAAGCCGATGGATTGGCAATGTCCTCGCGCAATGTGTATCTTAATGCGGAGGAAAGGCGGCAGGCTTTGGTGCTTTCCCGCGCTCTTGGGAAAGGAAAACGGCTGTTTGCCGCGGGAGAAAGGGATGCTGCGGCCTTGCAAAAAGCCGTGCAATCTGAACTTGCCATCGCAACTTTGGGCCGTACGGATTATGCCGAGATAGTGGATATGGACGAATTGCTGCCCATAGTAAAACTGGATAAACCGGCTTTGCTGGCGCTGGCCATGTATTTTGGTAAAACACGGCTGATAGACAATACTATATTGATATAATATGTGTTGACCGCATGTGTGGATAAAATCTTGACAAAGGATAAAATTTGACCTATAATAAACCTATCTGTTTAATGTGCATTAAAATACTGTGAAATAGGGGGCCGCTATGAACATATCCACCAAGGGCCGTTACGGCTTGCGCGCCATTTTGGATATAGCCCGGCATGGGGAGGGCAGGCCGGTAACATTATCCGCCATAGCCCTGCGGCAGCAGATTTCCGAAGGTTATTTGGAGCAGTTGATGGCGCCCATGAAAAAGGCCGGGCTGGTGCAAAGCAGCCGAGGCGCACAGGGCGGCTATACCCTGGCCGGGAAGCCGCAAGAAATTGTGGTTGGGGATATTTTTCGCGCTTTGGAAGGCCCCTTGGCTTTGGCCTCCTGTATCAGCGAGGCGGATGAAGGATCCTGCCATAAGCAGGAAAGCTGCGGCAGCCGCTTTATCTGGGAGGAAATACAAAAAGCCGTCAGCCAGGTATTGGCCTCTTATACTCTGGCCGATCTGTTGGAGCGGGAAACAACAAATGAATAGATGGCAGGCGGGGAATACGCCCTGTATCAAAGTTTGCAAAAAATAAAAAAATAACCGTTCCGCTATAAGTTAGCACAAAAGGAGAGCTTATATGCAAAAGGTGTATTTAGATCACGCGGCCACCACGCCCCTTTTCCCACAGGCGGTGGAGGCTATGACGGAGTTTTTGCGCGAGCATTACGGCAACCCCTCCA
>WRIA01000010.1 GCA_009782975.1 Clostridiales bacterium | reverse complement strand
CTGACAAAACGCAGTATCACCGCCAGACTAAGCATCGGCGCCACCAAAAACAGCAAAGAGATTATTATAAGCGCCGCCGAACCCCATATCAGAAGGCCGTCGCGGCTTCTGTTATCCATCATCCAACCGGCCAGGGGACGCATTACCACGGAGGAAACGGCAAAGCCGGCCGCCGTTATCCCCACCAGCATATCCGTACCGCCCAACTCCTTTATATAAAGGGGATACACGGCGTTTATCATAAACATCCAGCCGCACAGCGTAAGGTTAAGCACCCATATCCTGGCGAAATTCCGCGTCCATAAGGGTTCCTTGGAAAACGAGGTATCCTTCTGATCTATTTGGCCCGAAGCCAGCGTCTTTTGCTTTTGATGCCATAAGGAAACGTGCGCCACCTTGTATCAAACCTTCTTTTTTGTTTTCCTTTAGTTTTTCTTGCTTTGCTTTGAATTGTACACTGCCGGCAAAGCCACTGCCAGCAGTATAAGCAGACCGCCCACCATCTGCCAGGAGCTTAACACATCGCCGAATACAAAAAAGGCCAATGCCGCCGTGGTAAGCGGCTCCAGCAGCAATACCAGGGAAGTATCCACCGCGCCCACATACTGTATGCCCAGTGTCATAAACAGATTGCCGAATACCGTAACAAGCATACCCAAAGTAAGCATAAACAGCCAGCCGGAGGCGGTTATATAGCTTAGGCCAAAGCCTTCCGGGCTTGAAACGGCCTGTATGACAAAGAACAGGCTGACGGCCACGGTGGTGGTAAAAGCATTGAACAGGTTAAGCCCGGCAACACTTATGCGGGGCAAAAGTTTTGCGGTCTGAAACAGCTTAAAAGCCTGCAAAAGCGCGGAGGCAAGGGCACAAGCCACGCCCCAAAAGGAAAGGCCCGCGTTGGAACTCCAGTAAAGCAGTATAAGGCCTATTGCCGAAACAGCCAGCGCCAGTAAGCGCGGCGCGCCCAAAGGGCCGCGCTTTAGCAGTATATGCAGCAGGCTGGTAAAGGAAGGGTAAGCATAAAAGAAAAGTATGGCCAAAGTGGCGGGAAGCAGCGCCAGCGCCAGGTACAACATAACCACCCCGGCCAGCACATTGGCGGAAAGCAAAAGTAAGGGGCCAAGCAGTACACCAGAAGGAATAAAGGGTGTTCCTTCCCTTTTTACCATTATGGCAAACACGGGCAGTGATACCGCGTAACGCAGGCTTAACAGGCTGGTAACAGAAAAACCGCCGCCATAGCACAGTTTTACCAGTATGGCCTCCGTACCCCAGATAATGGCCGACAATACCAACACAGTATAGCCTTTGCGCACCGTATCGTTTTGCACCAGCGTATCATCCTTTGCATAACTTTAACTGCCAAAAAGACCGTAGCCTTTTGCCCCTAATATCTATGCGCGGCAGGAAAAAGGGGCTATTTTGCCGAAAATAGCAACAACAAATATACAAAAACTGTCGACCGGGGTAATTTTTATGGAAAACGAATATCCGCCTGTAACGGAAACCTCAAACATGGCGGCGCGTCCGGAGGCTGTGCCGGAACCCGGCCAACCGCCTGAACGACCGGCCTTTCCCTATTACGAAAGCTCCGAATACGAAAGCCTATATATGGAAAGCCGTAAGTATAACAGGCCAGAGAATATCTACCCGCGGCGCAAGCGCGGATTCTGGCATCATCTGCTGTTACAGATAGCCGGTATGTGCTGCTATGCGGTTTTAATCGGTCTGGCCGCGCTAACTTGGGGTTATACCGTATATTCCCGGCAGGGATACATAGAAGGCGGGGGTCTGCTGCCCTTGTATATCTTTTTGGTGGCTGTTTTTCTTTCCTCCTGCCTTATAACTATGCTTGCCCGCGGCGGCGCTATCTTCCCCGCTCTGCTCTTTTCCCTGCTGGCCAACGGCGCATCCTTTTTGCTGGCCGGGGTATCCCCGCCGCCCGTAAACGCCCTGCTTTTAAAAGCCGGTATCTCGCTGCTTACCGCCGCCGCGGCTTTTACCATTACCAAACTGTTTATAGTTACCGGGCGGCGCAACGGCTGATAATGGCTGCCCGTAGCAAAAGCCTTTATTATCCGTACAACGCGTGTATCACCTTGGCCACATTTACGGCAAACAGGCGGGCCGTGCCCATACCTTCCACATCCTCCTGACATTCGCCCTTATCCCGCCCAAATACCATATTCCAGTAATCGGAGCCGGGCACTATCATGCCGCAAATAAAGGAAAACATCAGCAGTTCCTGTATGGTGGCCGTATGTCCGCCACGTCTGGCAACGGCGATAGGCCCGCCTACCATGCCGTCCAAAAAGCGGCCGTTGCGGGCGCTTATCATGCCCAGGCGCTGCAAAAAGCACATAACATCGCCCCGCGCCGTGCCGTAGTAAACCGGCGCACCCACTATAAGGCCCCTGGCCTCCTTTATTTTATCGAAAATATCGTTGGCACCGTCGCCAAGGGCGCAACGCCCCGTACTGTTGCAGTGTCCGCAGGCATTGCAACTGCCTATACTTTTGCCGCGCAGGCTTATTATCTCCGGCTGTAAGCCGGAGTTTTTAAGTTCCTCGGCGCAAGCGGTAAGCACTTGCTCCGTATTGCCGCCTTCCCTTGGGCTGCCGCTTAACAATATCACCTTATGCTCCATATACTTGCCCTCCCATATTTATTTTATTATAACGCCCCAAAAGGCGAAACCTTCCCCAAAGGTTTGTTGGAGTCAGCGTATTAGTACGACGCCTTCCCGAAGTTTTTTTGAAGGCAGCGTATTAGTACGACGCCTTCCCGAAGTTTTTTTTGAAGGCAGCGTATAAGTACGACGCCTTCCCGCAGATTTTTTGAGGCCAGCGTATTAGTACGACGCCTTCCCGCAGGTTTTTTTGAAGGCAGCGTACTTGTACGACGCCTTGCCGCAGGAGTTTTTGGCCACCGTTAATAATTACAGCGGGGCCGCGCTTTAATCCGGCAAGGTCAAAATCAAGGGGCGGCCATCCATCACCACCAGCGTATGCTCAAACTGGGCCACCGCGGAATCGTTAGGCGTTTTAAGCGTCCAGCCATCGGCTGTTTCATCCACAAACTGCTCCTTTTCGGAGATAAAGGGCTCTATGGCCAGCACCATACCTCTTTGCAGCAGGCGTTTATCCCGCTTGTCATAGTAATTGCTTATGCTTTCCGGCTCGTCGTGAAGGGTCTTGCCCACGCCGTGGCCGCACAGGTTGCGGATGGTCTTGTAACCGTGCTTATGGGCTTCCTTTTCCACCGCCAGGCCGATGCCGTTTAAGGGGTATCCGCTTTGCGCGACGGCGCAGGCCTTGTGAAGAGCGCGTCCGGCACAATCCATCAGCTTTTTTGTGCTTAACTTTACCGGAGGCACGGCAAAGGTAGCCGCGGTATCACCAAAAAAACCGTCCTTTACGGCGGATACGTCTATATTCACCGTATCCCCCTTGCCTATAACGCGCGGGCCGGGCACGCCGTGGGCAACTTCCTCGTTAACGCTTATGCAGGTGTGGCCGGGAAACTTGTAGCAGGCAATGGGCGCGGAACGCGCTCCGTAGCCCGCAAGCAGCGCGCGCCCTATCTCGTCCAACTCCCTGGTAGTCATGCCGGGCTCTATGGCCTGCCCCATACGTTGCAACACAATAGCCACTATACGGCATATCTCCTCCATGCCGCTAAGTTCCGCCTGATTTTTGATGATCATATAATGTGTTTTTTACCTCGGATTCTTTGTTTGTTCTGATTATATCACAAACGCTTACGCGTTTGCTACTGGCATTTGCCTTTGGCAAATGCGCAGTTATAAAATAGGCGCTCAGCCTCGAAATCGTAGATTTCGGCCTGTGCAGCTATTATATCATAAACCGCGGAAAAATAGTAGCCCCGCAAGGCAGAAAAATTAAAAGCAGGTTTTTTGCCTTCTGTAGCGAAAAGATAATGGACGCGAACAGAAAAGCGGGGAAACACGTATTTTTACCTTACTTCTGGCTTTGGAGGTGTGGCGGCGCATGAAAGATAACAAACCCTTAAGCGGCGGGGAAGAAATGATTTTGGTGGAAGTAGCGCCGCGGGATATAGATTTTTTTAACAAACTGTTGGAGGGCTACGATAACCTGGCTTTGGTTACTACGCTGGACGCCAGGCTGGGTCAGCTGGCCCTGTGGGTGGCCAAACACGCCAAAAAAGATGTTCTGGCCATCTTAAAATGCCTGCCCGTGCCTGTTCATGTGTTGGAGGCGCGGGGCTAGGCTTTGGCAAGGGGGGCTAAACGCTGAAAAAGTTTTTTGCCGCCTGCCTGCCGCGGCTGTTGCCGGCATCCCTTATAGCCTGCGCTTTGGGCCTGCTGTTTTCCTTCGCCATACCGGTCGGCGCCGATACTCCCGGCTCCGCCGCCGACCCTCTTATCACTCAGGAATGGCTGGAGGATTATGTACAAAAGAGCTTTGCGCCCTTAAAACAGCGTCTGGATCAACTGGAGCAGCAGCTTGGCGGCGGCTTAAACATAGTGCTTACCATAGGCAATGCCCATGCGCTGGTAAACGGCAAAACTGTATCCATACCTGCCCCGCCGCAAATAATGGGCGCGGGCTATACGATGGTGCCTGCCCGCTTTGTAGGCGAAGCCCTGGGCTTAAACGTAGCTTGGGACGCCGCCGCCCGCAAGGTAATCTTCAGCGGCCAGGGGCAAAGCGTTTCCCTTACCATAGGCCGCACCACCGCAACCATAAACGGCCGGCCCTATGCCATGCCCATGGCTCCGCTGATAGCCGGTGAATACACTCTGGTACATATACGCTTTATCAGCGAAGCATTTAACTGCAAGGTGGATTGGGATCAAACTACCCGTAGTGTTACCATTACCAAATGATACAGAGGTGTTGATAATGAGCGATTTTTGGTCTAAGGAACGCAATCAAAAATCAGGGTGGTTCGGCAAGCTGCCGCCCCTGCAAAAGATAAGCTATACTCTGTTGCTGCTGTTCGTCATAGGCTGGTGCTTCTACTTAGGCATGACCTATGCCTTTGCCACCGCCCCGGAGATAGAGCTGGATATAAAGAACGACCTTGGCTGGAAAGAAGTACTGCGGGAGGAAGCCGGGGAGGAAGTGCTGCGTCTTACCGGTATGGAGGTTGCTTTGCTGGTGGGGGCCGACAAGCGGCCGGGGGGGAACAAATATCGCACAGACACCATTATACTGGCCTTTTACGATTGGGATAACGATGATCTTAAGCTGCTCTCCATCCCCAGAGACAGCTATGTGCAGTTTCCCGGCAGCCCCACAAAAACCAAGATAAACGAAGCCTATTTTTACGGCGGCATGGCCCTGCTGGAGAGCGTGATAGAATACACCTTCGGCATAGAGGTGGACCATTGCGTGGAGATAGATTTCGAGGGATTTACGCATCTGATAGACGCGCTGGGCGGCGTGGAAATAGACGTGCCCCGCAGGATGTATAAGCCGTCGGAAAATATCAACCTGGAAAAGGGCCTGAAAAAACTAAACGGCTACGACGCATTGGGTTTCGTGCGCTTTAGAGATATGCCTATGGGCGATATAGACCGTGTAGCAAACCAGCAATTGTTCATCCGCGCCCTGGCCGCCAAGATAGCCGCCAGTTCCCTTTTTAAAGCGCCGGAGCTGGTGACTATAGGTATGCAATATACCTCCAGCAACTTTGCCCTTACCGACGCTTTGTACTTGGGCGCCGCGCTGTACAGAACAGACCTTAACAATATCCCCATGTATTCCCTGCCGGGTAACGGGCTTTATATGTACACTCCTTATGGCTGGATAAGTTACTGGATACTAAGCAAAAAAGGCGTATCGGATATGATAACGGAGATAACCGGCGGCCATGTGGGGGATTTTCATATAATAACCGACGAGGGCAAGGGTGTTGAAAAGCCGCCCGCCAGGCCCAAGGATGAGGACGAGGACACTGCGGACCCGGACGAGGAAGGCACGGGCCTAAACGGGGAGGATAAAGACCCTGCCGAAGGCGAAGAAGGCGGCGAACCGGCGGAAAATGCGGAAGGAGCAACGGAGGACCCGCAGGAAACATCCCCCGAAACAGAACAGCCACAGGATATACCACTATCCCAGACACCGGAACCGGCGGAACCGGACCAAACAAAAGCGGCGGGGTGAGCGGGTGCGCATTTCAGGCATACGGATAGACGAAACAGATATGGCGGCGGCCTTGGATTTTTTGGCCGCCGCCATAAACGATAACAGGGAAAACAGGCGTCTAAGACGGGTGATAACCCTTAACCCTGAAGGGCTTTACCTGGCAACTTGCGACGCCGCCTTTGCGCGGATAGTGGAAAGCGCCGATCTTGTAACACCCGACGGCGCGGGCATATTATGGGCAGCCCGCCGCTTGGGCAATCCCTTAAAAGAGCGGGTCACCGGCATAGACCTTATGCAGGAAGCCTGTGCCCGCGCCGCTACGGAAGGCTGGCGCGTTTACCTTTTGGGGGCCAAGCCGGGTGTGGCGGAGGAAGCCGCGGCCAAGCTGAAGGATACATACGCGGGCCTTAATATATGCGGCCTGCACCACGGCTATTTTGCCGGTAAGGAACACGCTTTGACAGAGCAGATAAACCAGGCCGCGCCGGATCTGCTGTTTGTGGCATTGGGCCTGCCCGCCCAGGAGCGCTTTTGCGCTGACTATCAGCAACGCCTAAAAGCCGCCGTAGCCATAGGCGTAGGCGGCAGCCTGGACGTGCTGGCCGGAAAGGTAAAACGCGCCCCGCGTTTTATGCGGCGGCTGCGTCTGGAGTGGCTGTGGCGGCTTATATTGCAGCCCAGCCGCCTGCCGCGCATACTTGTTATCCCCAAATTTATGTGGAAAGTGATGCGCAGCAAAAAAATATAACTGCCCTGCTACGTTTGCACATAAAAAGAAAACCGCTTACGCGGTTCTCTTTTTATGTGCTATTTTTCCTGGATCGCGCTGTTGGGGCAACAATCCACGCAGGCGCCGCACTCCACGCAATCGTCGTTAATAGAATAGATATCGCCTTCCTGTATAGCGCCGCTGGGGCATTCGGCCGTGCAGGCGCCGCAGGCCAGACATTCCTCCGTGATCACAAAAGCCATACTTACACCTCCTTTTAATTGTACAGCAAACAACTATTTGCTCGCATACATAATAGTAAACGCTTTAACGGAAAAAATCAATAGAAATATTTAAACAAATTTATTTACACGCTAAACTTCCATTATCTCCGCTTCTTTTTTCTGCAATATCTCATCCACGCGCTTAATAAATCTATCCGTTAGTTTTTGTGTGTCGTCCAGGGCCTTTTTGCACTCGTCCTCCGAGGCTTCCTTGGCTTTTTCCAATGCCTTGATATCATCATTCAAATCGCGGCGTACATTGCGCACGGCCACCTTAGCTTCCTCCGCCCGTTTGGAACACAGCTTTACCAGCTCGCGGCGGCGTTCCTCGGTCAACTGGGGCACCGAAAGGCGTATAATGTTTCCGTCGTTCATAGGGGTTATACCAAGATCCGATTTCATTATAGCCCTTTCTATGGCGGCTACATTGTTTTTATCCCAGGGCTGTATAACTATCAGCCTGGGTTCCGGGCAAGAGATATTGGCGGTTTGGTTTACAGGCGTCAAGCTGCCGTAACACTCCACCATAACCTTGTCCAGCAGGGCGGGGTTGGCGCGGCCGGCGCGCAGGGAGCCGTATTCCCGCACCATGTTCTCGATGACTTTTTCCATGCGGCTTTCCGCATCTGTAAGCAGGTCTTTAATCACCGTTTTCACCTCCCAAATATGTACCTATATTTTCTCCCAGCACTGCTCTTTTTATGTTGCCCTTACCATTGATATCGAACACTATAAGGGGTATATTGTTGTCCTTGCACAGGCTGGCGGCGGTGGAATCCATCACCTTTAGCTCCATGTTCAGGACCTCCATATAATTTAAGCGCTTATAGCGGCGGGCCGCGGGATTTTTGTTGGGGTCGCTGTCATAAACGCCATCCACCTTTTTGGCCATAAGTATCACTTCCGCGCCTATCTCCGCGGCCCGCAAGGCGGCGGTGGTATCGGTGGAAAAATAGGGGTTGCCTGTACCGGCGGCAAATATCACCACCCGGTTTTTTTCCAGATGACGGATGGCGCGTAAACGTATATAGGGCTCCGCCAAAGCGCGCATCTCTATGGCCGTCTGCACGCGGCTGGGAACCTCGGCCTTTTCCAGCGCGTCCTGAAGGGCCAGAGCATTCATCACCGTGGCCAGCATACCCATGTAATCGGCGGTAGCGCGATCCATACCCTTATCGCTGCCTGCTATGCCCCGCCAAAGGTTGCCACCGCCCACCACGATGGCCACCTGCACACCCAGGGCATTTACCTCCCGCAGTTGCGCGGCGATACTGGCCAGAGTATGATGATCCAGGCCAAAGCCGGCCTCGCCGGCCAGTGCTTCTCCGCTTATTTTAAGAACCACCCGCTGATATTTAGGCTGTTTCATTTCTGTTCCCTCTGTCTTTCGGCGGGACGATTGCTATCGTCTTATTTGCCTGCCATATATGGTTTTGTTGCGTCATTTGCGGCTTGCCCCGTAACTCCCGAATATTTTAGTATATTGCGTATAAAGCCCGCCATACGGATAAAAGAAGAAATTAGAGGCTAGAAAACACGGACGTTTTTCTAACCTCTATCATACAGCCTTAGGCCTCTATTTTGTCATAGCGGCCACTTCTTCGGCCAGGTTGCTCTGTTTCTTTTCTATGCCTTCGCCCACCTGATAACGGGCAAAACGGCGCACGCTGATGTTTTCGCCTATTTTGGCTATCTTTTCCGTAACTATCTGCTGCACTATTTTGTCGGTATCCTTAATAAAGGGCTGTTCCAGCAAGCATACTTCCTTAAAATATTTTTCTATGCGGCCTTCCACTATCTTTTCCACTATCTTTTCCGGTTTGCCTTCGTTTAAAGCCTGGGCACGGGCTATAGTGCGTTCGTGCTCCAGCACTTCCTCCGGCACTTCCTCCCGGCGCACATATTCCGGGTTCGAGGCGGCTACCTGCATAGCTATATCACGGCAAAATTCCTTGTATTCCGGCGTTTTAGCCACAAAATCGGTCTCGCAGTTTATCTCCACCAGCACGCCTATGCGTCCGCCACCATGAATATAGGCTTCCACCAGGCCTTCCGCCGCCACACGCCCGGCTTTTTTGGCCGCCGCGGCCAGGCCCTTTTCCCGCAGGAAATCTATGGCCTTATCCACATCGCCCTCCGATTCAGCCAGTGCCCTTTTGCAATCCATCATACCCGCGCCTGTTCTTTCCCGCAGCTCTTTTACCATTTGCGCGTTTATTTCCGCCATAAGTATCCCTCCAAAATCTATTTTCTATAATTGTTGATTTTTATTAAAGCTCTTCCTCGTAAATTTCCCCTTCCGGCACCGGGGCTGTATGTTCTTCTTCCCCGCCGGTTTCCGCCGCCATATTATCCTCGCCCTGGCGGGCTTCTATTACAGCGTCGGCCATCTTGGCGGCCAGTAGTTTAACGGCGCGGATGGCGTCGTCGTTGCCGGGGATAACATAATCTATCTCGTCCGGGTCGCAGTTGGTATCC
>WRIA01000009.1 GCA_009782975.1 Clostridiales bacterium | reverse complement strand
AACCCACCGACGTTATGCTGGGCAAAGCGCCCTATCCCACAGTGGAGCAGGTCAAAGGAGAAGTAACCAAGGTCGGCGGCAATATTATTTATCTGCCGCCGGAAGAAATGCCGACTGGGACAGCGGATAATATCTACCTCTTGGCGGCGGCTGTCAAGCACACCTGCTTAGGAAGGCTTTTCGCGGCGGAGGAGATCAAAGAAGCCATAATCTCCCGCTGGCCCAAGGGAGCGGAGCGCAATATGGCGTCTTTTGAAGCGGGGATGAATACGTAGGATTCAGAGGTCAGTGGTCAGGGAACAGTGGTCAGAAAATATGCAGGGAGCGGGGTTTTCCGCTCCCTTCATATATGGGGATCGCTGCGCTAGGGCAAATATGGGCTTGCGGCGGTACTTTTTAGTACCCTGTTTCCACTATCATTATCTCGACAACTTTATTTTCGTCATCAAGAGTAAAACTAATGCAGGAGGTTATAAATGCTTCATCCTTATACGGCACGGCATAAGATAAGTATCTCCAGAATTCATTGAGTTCCGTATATCCATATTTTTGCATAACGGTATCGTTATTATCGCCTATTTTTACACCTCTTGATGTTGTGAACCCCTTATCCTTTATTGAAATAGCAATAACTGTGCCTTCGTTAAATATTACCGAATAATTTCCATAGTCATATATATCCTGCTGGCTGCCAAAAAACGGATAATGCTTTTTAAATTGCCCTATATGTTTTGATAGTGGATTTCCGTTAAGCAATACAACATCTTCTATGGTCATATATAGACGGATGCCATACGCAGACAACTCATCATTGCTTAAGATATCAGCCTGCGGGTAGGTCTGTTGGGGGTAATGCATATTTGTAAAATCATTGTTTACAAAGGTATTGTTTTCAAATTTGATATCATCTGCATCATTTAACACAAAAGCCGTATTGTTAATAAATTTTGTGTTTGTTACGCTTATGTTTTCGGATGAAGAAACAGAGAACATTGCGTATCTGCTACCAAAAGGTGTTTTCGAGTTATTATTTCTGAATTCACTTTTGTTGATTGAAAGATTTGAAGTGTTGTATATATTGACTAAATCAAACATTTCGTTATCTCTGAACAAACAATTATCGAAAAAGATATTCTCACAATCTTCCACGGTCATAATATAGTAAGTACATTCGTATATTTCGGAGTTTGTTACAGTCATATTTCTAACTCCATAAAGTTGCAGCCCCTCTGTTCCGCAACCGTACATATGTGTATTGTCGATTTTGATATCCGAGCAAGAGTAAAATGCAAATACCCCGCCTTCGCAATACCCTTCCTCTGTATGTCCGGCTTTGATGTTTATTATGTTGATATCAGTAGAATTGATAAATTTCATCACAAAAGCATATCGCGGGGAAACAATAAGCGTACTGGGATCTTTGCCGGCACCTTCTATGGTAAGATTATGTATGCCATCCAGAAAAAGTTCATATCCGTCGAAAACTTTTCCCCAATAAATTTGTTTGTTTTTGTCGGCTCCGGCAAGTGAAGAAAAATTATATATGCCCGGATTCAATAAAATCTTCGTGTTAGAGGACAGCGCGTTTATAAACTCTTCGGCTGTAGAGACCCTGACTTCGGTCACAGGAATTGCGGCAGTCTTAACATAATCATACAGCCGCATTATAGATACAATGCTCTGTTCCCTTGTATATGGGCCTTTAGGCGAAAAAGAATTATTGCCTGTGCCTTCCATAATGCCTGAACCCTGCATTTGTCCTACCGATTTAAAAGCCCATGACGAAACGCTGCCGTTGTCGGCAAACGTCGCCCCTTGTTCCGGTAAGGTTTTGCCAGCGGCATAGGCTAAGCGGGAAAGCATAGTAGCTGCCTGTTCCCTTGTTAACCCTGCATTCGGGTCGAAACGGCTGTTTCCCAAACCGTTTACCACGCCAATTGCCGCAGCCTTTTCCACATTTATGTCGTTTGTATCAGTAAAGGTCTGCCGCTTTGCAATGCTACTGCCTGTTACAGTTTCATACAGCGCTACAGCAAGGGCGCAGAATTCGGCGCGGGTTATCGCTTGCTTGTATTCAGATTGCAAAGATGACGGAACAATCTTTACATTTATTGCGGCGTTTACTTTTTCAACAGCCCATACGGATGGCTGTTCGGGGCCACCTGTAAACGCGGGAGCCGAAAGGCTCACGCAGAACGCAAAGGCCAGGATAACGCTGATAACTTTCTTTTTCATCTTTATTGCACCCCTTAAAACTCAGCGAATAATACTCTTTTAATTGGAGATTTGCATAACTAAAATTTATTATATATCTAAGCAACTTTTAATTCAAGAACAGAATCAGTTTCCCTTTTTCTTTATCGGCGAAAAACCGCCCCAATGTCCGCGCAAGTAAAAACGATGTCAACAAATACTTTAGGAGGCTTATTATATGCAACTAAGCGAGTTGTACTATCCCCGCGGCGTGGCTGTTTCCGGCTCTGTTTCCCCCGGCAAACTGGGAGCGGTGCTTATCGGCCGCCTGCAAGAGGGCGGGTTCCCTAGTATCTATGCCGTAAACCCCAAGGCCCAAAGCTGCGGAGATGTACCAGGCTATGCCCGCGTGCAGGATATAGCAGGGCCGGTGGATATGATAGTGGTGGCTTCTCCCGCCTCTACTGTAGCGTCGGTACTGGAGGACGCGGGGCAAAAAGGGGTCAAAGCGGCGGTGATAATAAGCTCCGGTTTCGGCGAGGCCGGCCATCCGGAACTGGAAGCGGAAATGAAAGCCACGGCACAGCGTTACGGCATACGTTATATAGGCCCCAACTGCGCCGGCATGGTCAACACCCATCATAATTTGCTGGCTACCCTGGAGGCCGCGCCCGCCCAAGGCCGGGTGGCGCTGATATCTCAAAGCGGCGCGGTTGGCGGCATGATAATGTCCCGCTCCCGGCGGGAGGGTCTGGGCATAGGCAAATTTGTAAGCTACGGCAACGGCAGCGACCTTTCCGAAACAGAGCTGCTGCTTTCCCTAAAGGACGACCCCGAAACAAAGGTCATAGCCATGTATCTGGAAAATGT
This sequence comes from Clostridiales bacterium, assembly GCA_009782975.1. The sequence goes on along the minus strand of WRIA01000009.1, from coordinate 6,805 downwards.
GCGCCGTGGCCGGGAATTTATGCAGGCCCTGGCCGCCACCACCCGAGTAAAGCCGGTGGTAATAGTAAAAAGCGGGCGCACCGGCAGCGGGCAGAGGGCAGCGCTCTCCCATACCGGCTCTTTGGCCGGGGCGGATGCGGTTTATAACGCGGCCTTCGCCGCCGCCGGGGCCATCCGCGCCGAAAGCATAGACGACCTGTTCGATATTTGTCAGGGTTTTGCGCTGTTTCCGCCCATTACGGGGCGCAAGGTAGCCATTATCACAAATTCCGGCGGGCCGGGGGTGATGGCCGCCGACCGCTGCGAGGAAGTAGGCTTATACCTAAAGGAGCCCTCCGGCGCTTTAACGGAGGAACTGAAAAGCTTTCTGCCCGCCCATGCCGGGCTGGCTAATCCCCTGGATCTAACGGTGGAGGGCGACTATAAACAGTACGGGCAGGCCACCGCCGCAGCTCTTGCGGAATACGACGCGGCCATAGTGATATATGTGGGGACCTCCTATTTGCGGGCTTTGCCGGTGGCCGTGCAGACTGCTAAAGCGGCACTTAAAGCGGGCAAGCCTGCCGCCTGCTGCTTTGAGATAGGCCTGGACATTGCCGAAGCGCACGCTTATTTGCGGGAGCAGGGATTGCCTCTTTTTGCCTCCGGGGAGCGGGCGGCGCGGGTATTCAGCCAAATGGCGCTGTACGGCAGCTATCTAAACCGGCCCGCTCCGGATATAGAGCTGCCCCGGCCGCAAAAGCTGGATAGCGCCGCGCTTACAGAGCCGGAGGCTATGGAGCTGCTTAACGCCCACGGTGTGGCGACCCCCGCCTTCCGCTTTGCAAATGGCGAGCAGGAAGCATTGGCCGCCTGCCGGGAGCTGGGCTATCCCGTGGTTATGAAGATAGTTTCCCCGGATATCCTGCACAAATCCGACGTGGGCGGGGTAAAGCTTGGTATACCGGATGAAACGGCGGCAAAGGCCGCTTACCGCGACCTTAAGGAAGTAGGACGGGGCGTGGATTTTCGCGGCGTTATCGTCTATCCCATGCTGGGCAAGGGACGTGAGGTAATACTGGGCTTTACCCGCGACCCGCAGTTTGGCCCTGTAATAGCCTTCGGGCTGGGTGGCATCTATACGGAGGTAATCAAGGACATAAAGCTGGCCCCTGCCCCTTTGGATAAAGAGGCCGCGCTAAAGCTGATACAAAGCATCAAAACTTATCCTCTGCTGGCCGGTGTACGGGGGGAAGCCCCCGCCGATATGGATGCGCTGGCCCTTATGCTGGTAAAATTCTCTTATCTGCCTTTCCTCTATCCGCAACTGGCCGAGGCTGATCTTAACCCGGTATTTGTCTATGAGCAAGGAGCGGTGGCGGCGGATGCCAGGCTTATAATATCGGCGGATAGCGTATCGTAAAATCGGGATACCGTCCCAGAGCTTACCGCAAGGATATCCTTGACTATAAGCGCTGTTTTGTAATATAATGTAAACAGATATTTACGACTTGATATTATTTTGCAAGCGGCCGAACGCCGCTTGCAAAATTTAGGGAAACTTTAGGAGAATTGCTGTGGAGTTAACGCGCAAAAAAAATATTACAGGCATGGTTGCGGCCTTTACCGGCAATATAATCTTCGGTTTTACCTTTGTGTTCACCAAGCAGATACTTAACGCGGGTATGTCGCCCTATGTCTTGCTCTCCTGGCGGCTTATTATAGCCACCGTGGCTTTGGCTGCTCTGGCGGCCTGCGGCGTGTTCAAAATGAACTTTACCGGCAAAAAATGGCTTAGGATGGCGCCGGTGGGCATGGCCGAGCCCTGCCTCTATTTTGTCTGTGAATCCTACGGCATCGCCAACACCACCGCTTCGGAAAGCGGCACCATAATCGCGCTTATACCCATTGCCGTGCTGATCCTTTCCCGCCTGATATTCAAGGAACGTCATACCCGTGGCCAATTAATAGGTGTAATGCTCTCGGTAGTGGGTATAATCTGCGTGGTTTTGGCAGGCGGTTTTTCCGCCAGCTTTTCCTTAAGCGGCTACCTGTTACTGTTCGGCGCGGTCGTCATAGCAGGCTTTTACAATATTGGCGTGCGCTGGCTTAGAGATGAATTCAACAGCGCGGAGATAACCTTTGGCACCAATGTGCTGGGCCTGGTATTCTTTACGCTGTTGGCCTGCACGGAAGGCCTAATAAAAGGGAATATGGCAACTATATGGCTGCTGCCGCTGGAAAACACGCAGGTGCTGGTAAACATAATATTGCTGGCGCTGGGCGCTTCCATAGGCGCTTTTATGCTGGTAACATACGCTATAGGTACCATAGGCCCCACCCGCAGCAGCAGCTTTGCCGGTATCACCACTATTACCAGCATTTTGTTTGGCCTGATGCTTCTGGGCGAACGTATGCTGCCCTGGCAACTGATAGGCGCGGCCCTTATAATAGTTGGGGTATGGAGCGCCAATTACTTCGTCAGTAGCAGGGGCAAAGCTGGCAAGGTTACAAAAAAAGGTTGATTTTATGGCTGTATTAAGCGGTTTGGCCCTCACCGTCGCGGCTTTGATGGCCTCGGTGCTGAACAATGTTTATATAGGCTTACCGCTTTTGGCCGGCTACCTGTATTTTGCGGCCTTAAGCCTGGTAAAAGGCCATGGTTTTAAGGGCACGGCAGCAATGAGCCTAAAAGGTGCTAAAAAGGCCTTTATTGTTATCCCCATATTGCTGGCATTAGGCTGTCTTACAGCCATGTGGATGGCTGCCGGTACGGTATCTTCTTTTGTCTATTACGGCCTTTCCTTTATAAGCCCGCCCCTGTTTATTTTTATCACTTTTTTAGCCACCGCGGCCATATCGATACTGCTGGGTTCCTCCCTGGGCACAGTGGGCACCGTAGGAGTGATACTGATGGCTGTGGCCAGGGGCGGCAATGTAGATCCTTATATAACGGCTGGGGCCATCATCTCCGCCGCCTATGTGGGGGATCGTTGTTCTCCTATGTCTTCGGCGCTGCACCTGCTATGCGCCGTAACAGAAACGGATACCTACCGTAATGTGCGTATGGTGCTTAAAACTACCCTGGGGCCGTTTTTGCTTACCGCTTTACTGTACCTGCCGCTTTCTCTGGCAAACCCCCTTGCCGCCGGGGATACCGCCTTGCGCCTTGATATAGCAAGGTATTTTGATATAGGTTTTTTGACCTTTGTTCCGGCTATAGCCGTAATAGCAATGTGCTGCTTTAAGGCGGATGTAAAGCTTGCCATGATAATAAGCGCTTTTTCCGCCGGGCTTATAGCCATTTTTGTACAGAGGCAAAATCTGCCGGATATGGTATCCGCCTTTATGTGGGGATTTGAGCCGGAACAGGGCAGTTCCCTGGCCGGGGTGATACACGGCGGCGGCCTGTGGGGGATGATAAAAACTTCCTTCATACTGCTGGAGGCCTGCGCTCTTTCCGGGATACTGATGGGTGTAGATGCCTTAAGCGGCCTGGATAAGCTACTGGCCAGACCCTGCGGGCGCTGTAAGCTTTATCTTAAAACAGCTGCCGTGGGCTTGCTGGGTATAAGCTGCGGCTGCAATCAATCCATATCCATAATCCTTTGCGGGCAGGTATTGGTAAAGCCCTACGAGCTTAACGGGCTGGATCGCTACGATTTAGCGCGGGATATCTCCCTTACGGTAATACCACTTTCCGCCGCCATACCCTGGTGTCTGGCCTCCATGATACCCACCGCCACCTTAGGGTTGCCTTTGGCCCGGCACTTGCCTTACCTTTTCTACCCGCTGCTGCTGCCCCTGTGGTATGTGGTATTCTATGCTTTGCAAGACATAAAAAAAGACCGGAAGGGATAAAGTGACACCGTATATGGTGTAATATAAGCACCGTATATGGTGTCACAAAAATTTTTTGTTTGAAAAGAGGGTGGCCAAATACCACCCTCTTTTTGGTAAAGCGTTTTAATTACGCAATAAGCGTATGCCGCCCAAGGAATCCAGTCCGGGGGAATCCACCACGCCGCTGCCTTGGGGCGGAGCCTGGGCCGGCAGATCTGTAGTGGGTGCGGCCTCGTATTCCATGCTTAAAAGCAATTTGCCCAGATAACGCCCTTTTATCTCCAGATACCCGCGGCGCTCCGTTTTGCTGCCGCTATAATCCAGAGTATAGGTGACCGGCAGCAGACCAAAGGTCTTGGCGCTGGCCTTTATCTCCATATCCTCCGCGCGGCCTTCCTTTTCCTTAAAGCGCAGCGACCCGGAAACGGTAGCGCCGCCACTGCCGCCTCCGTAAGCGTAACCGTAAGAATCTACCAGGCCCGGCAGGAAGCCCAATGCGCTTAAGCCCGGTACAGCTTTGTTTGCAAGTTCAAGCGTAAAAACATCATACCCGCCGCTGCTTGTTTGAGAGAAATTTTCGTCTCCCAGAGGGGCTTGCCATATCCCGGCAGTCTCCGTGGCGCGCGCGTAGGTATCCTGCCCGCCGTAATGATGGCCGCCGCTGCTTTGATAGATAAGCTGGCCCAGGCTGAACCATTCCGCAGGTGTTGGCGCGGCCAGGCCTGTTAGCAGTTCCTCCAGTTCCCCTGCCGGGTAATCCAGCTTCAGCCAATCCGTGGCGCTAAAGCTGTCGTCCAAAAGGGGCAGCAGATTACTTTGCAGGTACATGGCCTCTTCTTCGCTATTCGTTATCAAGCGGCCCGTACCGGAACCCAAAGCGCCTATAATTCCCCAGGTATCATCGTCCAAAAAAGAAAGCAGGCTGTCTTTCATACGGTCAAGATCCAGTTGCAGGGAAAAGCTGATATCCATATCCAGCCCCTTGCGCAGACCGCTGTAGCTGAAGGCGGCGCTTACGGTATCGCCCGCTTCCTCGCCGTACAAAATGCCGGATAAGGCAACGCTCCCTGCAAATTTACAGCTTTGGCTCATATCCGGGGCTATGCTGCCGTTAAACAGGCGGTTTATCGTACTGAATTTGCTATCTAAGGCTTCTATCAGCGATTCGGGTTCTACCAGATACAAAATATCATAGCTGTAATCAAAAAAGCTATCCAGTTCCAAAAAGCGGCAAAGCTCCCATTCCTCCGCGTACATGCGCCCGTTAAGCAGCAAAGGCCGGAAATTGATGTAGCGCTCCCGCGGTTCCTCGCCCGGTCGGTCGACGACTATAACGTCGTTATCCGCGGCAAGAAAAAGCGTAGAGCCGTCCTCGCAGGTAACGGTAACGCCGCGGCTTTGCGGATCGTAATCAAAATCGGCCTTGATGCCCGCGACGGTAAAAAAGGCTCTTAAGGGCAGATAAACTCCGCCTTGCTCCATAAACGGTTTTTCCTCCGAAAACAGCAAAAAAGCGTCGTTTAATTTTACGTTTACCCCATCCGGGTCGGGGCATCCCATCTCCTGCCGGGCCTCGCGAGTGCGCTCCCTGTATTCCTGCTCATAGGCATGCTCCTCCCCTATCCAATAATCTTCCCACTGCTCGTCGGTCCAATTTCCGCTAGCGTTCCACGCTTCTTCCCCCCATTCGGCCATGGGGCCGTATTGATCGTAAAGATCGCTGGCCAAAGCTGCGGAAGGAAACGCCGCCACAAGCAACAGGGCCGCTAAAACAAAGCACAGTTTTTTCATACAAAAATCCCCCTTGCACTGTAGTTATCTTCCATCTATATATTGTACATGGTTTTAGCCGCCGTGTACAGAAAATTATTTGATATTTGCAAATTATTTGGCGTTTTTTAAAAAGAACTGTCTTTTGTTCCCGCCGCTTTGCGCAAACGGTTCATAATGGCCACCCCCAGACCATGCTCCGGCACGGCTTGGGCAACCAGGGCAGGAAATAGTTCCTCGTCGGCCCTGCGCAGGGCGGCAAAAAGATTACAGGCATATGCGTTAAGATCGCCGTACTCTCCTATAACCAGCGTAGCGGCGTCTTGTGGCAGTTCCTTCACGCTTTCTGCCCAAACTATCAGCAGGGGTTCCGCGCCGTATTTTTCTTTAAGACGGACGCGGGATAGCAGCATTCCCGGCAGATCCTCCGCTAGAACAAGCTCGCCCTTGGGGGCATAGTGGCGGTATTTCATGCCGGGGGAAGCCGGCCGTTTTGCCTCTACCGCTCCGGCATAGCTTACCGGCAGACAAGCGACCGCGCTCAGTTCCGCCTCCCCCACCAGGCCGGGACGCAGTATCACCGGGGCCTCGCCGCAAGCGTCCACCACGGTGGATTCCAGCCCTATCTCTACCGGCCCGCCGTCCAGTATCAGGGGCACCCTATCCGCAAGGTCTTCATACACATGCCTTGCGGTGGTAGGGCTGGCCCGCCCGGAAAGATTGGCGGAAGGAGCTGCTATAGGACGTTTTGCCGCCTTTATCAGGGCCGCGGCCAGGGGAAAGGAAGGCCAGCGCAGCGCCAGCGTAGGTAATCCGGCGCTTACCAGGCCCGGTACGGCGGGCTTTTTCGGCAGTACCAGGGTAAGCGGGCCGGGCCAAAAGGCGTCTATAAGCTTAAGGGCCAGCGGATTAAGCTCGGCAAGGCCATGCAGCATTTCCATACCGGCAATATGCACTATCAAAGGATTATCGGCGGGGCGGCCTTTGGCGGCAAAAAAGGGGGGGCAGGGCGCGGGAACTAAAGGAATTGGCCCCCCGGCCAACACCCCTTTCCTGGGGGAGGGCCCCCGGTGCCCCGCGCGGGTCCACCCCCCCGCCCCGCCGGGGGCCCCGGCGCTCCTCGCTCTGAGGTACGCCGCCCAGCGCGACGACCTGCCGAGCGCGGTTGCTGTCGCCTCGAACTACCTCGATCGTCTATTCAGGCCCGGGCGCT
>WRIA01000008.1 GCA_009782975.1 Clostridiales bacterium | reverse complement strand
AGCTTTTGGGAGTTCATGTGGAGGTAGTACAGGAAAACCGCATAGAGGTAGCTGTGGAGTTTGCCAAGCAATGCGGGGTTATAGTGATACTAAAGGGCGCGGGCACCTTGATAGCCACGCCGGAAGGACGCATATTCCTTAACAATAACGGTAATCCCGGAATGGCCGTTGGGGGCAGCGGCGATGTGCTGGCCGGTATGGTGGCGGCATTGCTGGCCCAGGGTTTGGCCCCGTCGGTGGCGGCGGCCTGCGCGGTCTGGCTGCACGGCAAAGCAGGGGATCTGGCGGCGGAGGCCGTGGGCGAGGCATCCCTGCTGCCGCAGGATATATTAAAGCATGTAGGAGCGGCGTTCAAGGCGATCAACAATTAACAAATCAAGATATACGATAAACAATGTACGCAGTAGGGCAGACCTTGTGTCTGCCCTAAAAAACATAAAAAACTACGCGTAAAACAGTTGCGCAAGGGAGGTATATCCGTGCAGCCCAGCATATCCGGCCGGCCGGCCCGCCTGGAGGTGGATCTGGCCGCGCTGCGCCATAATGTGGCGGTAATGAGCGCCCAGGTGTCTCCTGCTTTGCTTATGGCCGTGGTAAAGGCAGACGGCTATGGCCACGGCGCTTTGCCCATAGCGCGGGCGGCGCTTTTTGCCGGAGCCGCCTCTTTAGCCGTGGCCACTATCGACGAAGCGGTAAAGCTGCGTCAAACAGGTATCGCCGCGCCTATGCTTAACCTGGGATGGACAGCTCCGGCAGAGATAGAGCAGGCCCTGCGCTTTAATGTGCAAATGGCTGTTTTCGATTACGAAAACGCCGCGTCTATCTCCGCGGCGGCAGTAAGGCTGCGCAAAAACGCCGCCATACACATCAAGCTGGATACCGGCCTTACCCGCCTGGGTTTTTCCTCCCGGCCCACAGATATGGCGGAGCTGAAACGCCTCTATAGCCTGCCCAAGCTTAAGGTAGAGGGCGTTTTCAGTCATTTTGCCTGCGCAGACGCCCCGGATCTTAGCCATGCCGAAGGGCAGTTGCGGCGTTTTTCGGATTTTACGGAAGCCATGAGGGCACAAGGGTTAAAGGCGCCTTTGCGGCATATAGCCAATAGCCCGGCCGTGGTGGGCTTTCCCGCCTCCTGGCTGGATATGGTGCGCCCCGGTATAATGATGTACGGTTGCTGCCCGGCGGAGCATCTGCGCAATAAACTGCCGCTTAAGCTGGTGATGCGTGTTACGGCCAATATAGCGCAGATACATACCTTGCAACCGGGGGAATATGTAGGATACAGCTGCCGCTGGCAGGCCGCGCGACCAAGCCGTATCGCCACATTGCCCCTGGGCTACGCGGACGGCGTACCGCGCTTAACGGGCAACAGGGGGTCTGTGCTTATAAACGGCCGCCGCGCGCCTATTGTCGGCAGCGTTACCATGGATCAGCTTATGGCGGATATAACGGATATACCGGATGCGCAAGCCGGGGACGAAGCGGTGATAATGGGGCGGCAGGGCAAAGAGCTTATAACACCGGAGGAAATAGCCCTTAATGCGCAGACTATCTCCGACGAGGTAGTGGCCCGGTTCGGACAGCGCCTGCCCAGAATATATTTTAACGAATAAAATAAGCGGATCGTCTTTATAAAGGCGTATCCGCTTATTTTATTATGCCCCAATAGCGCAAACAGCCATCCGCCACCGCTTCCACCAGTCCCTGCCAGTTTTCATCCCAATATTCAAGGTCGGCGGAGTTATCAAAAAACAGATACTCCACCAGTATGCCTTCCGCGCCCCGGCGCAGATCCATACCGGGGTAGGCGGCGGAAAAGTTGCGCGGCCTGGATAGCTCCCCTCCGGTTTCCCGCAGTATATAGTAATAATCGCTGCCGGTTTCCTCGTTATCCTGGGAATAACGGCGGTAAATGCCCGCCTCCCCCAGACGGGGATAAGAGTTGTTGGGCGGATGCCCGTAGCAGGTGAAAGCGGCGGAGATAGCCAGCTGCCAGGCTTCGTCCGCCTGCACCGAGCGAAAAAGCTGCCAGCCCCGCAGATCGGCCTTGGCGGAAGCGTTCAAGTGGTTGGATATATAGTATTTGGCCTGCGTGCTATAAGCCAAATATACACGTCCCTGCTCTACATAGGGGTCTATATCGGCCTCCGCTACACCGGGCTGGCCGGGTATTTCATCTGTTTTTCTGGTAAGGGCCGCCTTCAATCCGGCCGCGCGGAAAAGCTCCGCCATGTACAGGCTGGAACGCAGGTTTTCCTCCTTTTCCTCGCGGCCACGGCGGGTAGCCCCGCTGTTGTCTCCGCCATGACCGGCGTCGATGATAACATCGAACACCTCCTCCGGCAGGGCGGATACCGCTTCCACGCTTAAAACCAGCCGCCCCTTTTCGCTGTAAAAACTATAAAAAAGGTTCTGCCCGCCGCGGGTGATGGTATAGCCGGTAAGCTCAAAATCTTTGGGGGCCAGCACGCTTAAATCGGCGGCATAAAGGCGGTAAAGGCCGCTTTCCAGCTCCGGCAGGTACAGCCCGCGGTTTATATACGCGGCAGGGCGGCAATACAAGCGGCCCTTTTCTTTTATCAGCAGCACATCTTCGCCGTAGCCGGGTTCCAGGCTAAAATGGGCGTTTTCGCCGTATATATAGATATTATCCAGCCTTGGTTCGGCCCAGATGATGGTTTCGGCGCGGCGGTTCACTTCCGGCCCATGCCAAAGCAGCGCCCCGTAGATAACGACGCTTAAAGCCAGCGCGGATAATATTTTTAGCAGGCGGTACATAAAAACCACGACCTAAAATTAAATAAACGATAAACGGGGAACAGATAAGGATTATTTGATGATCAAAAAATATTCGCGAAGTTAAACATTTTATTTAGATATCTAAACATTTTGTTTGCGAAGTTAAACATTTTATCATTGTTCATCATCTGTCATAAGTTCGCAGACCCACTCTATTTTATTCAGGGGGGTCATAAAATAAAAGCCCGCGCAGAGCGGTTCAAGCTCCTTCATCATAAAGCGGCAGTGATCCAGGGAAATTTGCCTTGTGGCGGCGGCGTCCTTGTGTTCCAGGCTGTGCAGCAGTGCTGCGGGTATAGTGATACCGCCGACCTCCTGTTGTAAAAATAGGGCGTTTTTGTATCCGGCCAGGGGCAAAATACCGGCCAGTACCGGGCTTTTTAGCCCTTCCGTTGCTTTTGCCACGTTTTCCACGCCCTGTGCGTCGAATACCGGTTGGGTCAGGAAAAAAGAGCAGCCGGCATCCTCCTTGGCGTGGGCTCTTTTCAGTTCGGCGGAAAAATTGCAGGCATTTATATTTAAAGCGCCCCCTGTAAAAAAGCTGTTTTTTGCCAGTAGTTCCCTGTTCAGGCTTTCTATAAAGGCCATCAATTCCCGGGAACTAAGGCTAAATACGCCATCGTCGCTGGTATCGCCCCGTACCGCCAGCACATAGCGTATATCCTCTATGGCCGCGGCCAAAAGCGCCGCCTTTATGCCCCGGCGGTTGCGGTCGCGGCAGCTTAAATGGGGCAGTACCTCTACGCCTGCTTCCCGCCGCAGCTTGGCCGCCAACATCAGGCTGTCGGCGCGGGCGCGGGCCAACGGGGAATCGGTAACGCTTAAAATATCGGCTCCGGCCTCCTTTGCAAAGCGCGCCGCCTCCATAAAATGTCCGGCGTCGCAGGCCGCAGGGGGGTTAAGTTCCACCACCGTTACCCGGCGGCCCGCACGCAGCTTGGCGGCAAAGCTCTCCCTTACATCCGCTGTATCCCTGGCCAAAGAGGCGGCGGGCTGCTTTTGTTTGCGTATGGCCGGATCTACCGCTTTAACAGGCTGCTGCGGGGCAGCTAAAACAGAGGATGCCCTGGCTATATGGGCCGGTGTGGTACCGCAGCAGCCGCCTACCATAAAGCAGCCCGCTTCCCCCAGTTCCCGCAGGCGGGCGGCAAAGTAATCCTCATTATTTCCGTAAACAGGACGCATATCCACCATGCTGGGATACCCTGCGTTAGGCAATGCCGCCAGCAGCCGCCCGCCTGCGGGGTAGGAGGCCAGCAGGCTAAAAATATGGCCGGGGCCGCATACGCAGTTTAGCCCGGCTGCGGAAACATCCGGGCAGGCAAAAGCGGCGTCCAGTAAATCCCTGTAATAACGGCCCTTTTTGCTGTAGCCGTCCTGAGAAACGGCAAAAGTGACCAGTATAAAAGCATCCGGCAGCTTACGCCGCAAATAGCTTAAGGCCGGCTTTAAAAGAGAAAACTCCGCCATGGTCTCAAACACAAAATCCGTGGCGCCGGCTTTATGGAACAACTCCGCCAATTGCAGGTAGCGGTCGGCTTTTTCTTCCTCCTGCTGCCGGGCGGCGTCTTTGTAGGTAATATAGCCGATATCCGCCAGTACCGCGGCCGTATCTCCCGCCGCCTGCTTCGCCAAGGCCCAACCCGCTTCTATTACCGGCTTAAGGCGGGCTTCGTCTCTCGCCAACAATTGTCCGGCGGCAAAGGTGTTGCTATACAGCACACGCGCCCCTGCTTCCATATAATGGCGGTGCATATCCAGCACCAACTGCGGCTGTACTATATTGGCCAGTTCGCAGGGGCCGTCGTCACCGGTAAGGCTGCGGTAATAGGTGCCGTAGGCTCCGTCGGCCAGTATGGGGCGTGTATCCCCTGCCAGCAGGTCTTTTATGCGCATGATGGCCTCCTTGTCTGTAATGCTTGCTTATCTTACTATAAACAAATTGCCGCTAATAGTCAACATCCAATCTTATGTTTGACACGGCAGCTATTTTTAGGTATGATATTTTATAGAAGAAAGACAGCTTTAAGGGTCCGCATCCCTTAAGCCTAAGAAAGAGAGGAAACACGGATTATGAAAAAAGCAGCCTTAGTGCCGGTGATAACCCTTTGTATGCTTCTGCTTTGCCCTCTTGCCGCTTTAGGCGCACAGCCGGAGGATATAATTGTGCTGTCCGGGCCGGAGTTGGATTATTTCGACGTATATCCTGCAGGTCCGGAGCTGCTGGCGGTAAATAAAGACGATAAAATTGGTATAATCGATATCTACGGCCATGTAACGGTACCTTTGGAGTACGATTATATAGGCTATTTCAACGAAGGCCTGGCCGTGGTCAAAAAAGACGATAAGTGTGGCTTTGCAGATACATCCGGCAATATCGTGATACCCCTGGAATATGATTACGCATACGATTTCAACGAAGGGCTGGCTATGGTAAGCAAGGACGAGCTATGCGGCTTTATTGATATTTCGGGTGCCGTTGTTGTACCGCTGGAATACGATTACGCGGATGATTTTAAGGAAGGCCTGGCCGTGGTAGGCAGGGACGGCAAAAGGGGTTATATAGACGCCCGCGGAAAGATCGTGATACCCTTGGAGTACGACTGGGCCTTTAGCTTCAGCCAGGGGCTGGCCGCGGTAAGGAAATGGTCCGCGGAAGTGGAGGAATGGAGTTTTATTGACAAAAGAGGCCAAACCGCTATAGCTTTGGATTACGACTGGGTGTTCAGCTTTAAAGAAGGGCTGGCCGGGGTCGAGATGGACGGCAAATGGGGCTATATAGATACCAGGGGCAGGCTGGCTATACCCTTGGAATATGATATGGTGCTTAACTTTAACGAGGGGCTGGCCTGTGTGGAAAAGGACGGCCTTAAGGGTTTTATAGATACCCGTGGCCGTATAGCCGCCCCTTTGGAATACGATTGGACAGGGGATTTTAACGAAGGCCTGGCCGCTGTAGAAAAAAGCGGTAAATGGGGTTTTATTGACGCGGGCGGTAAAACGATTGTGCCGCTTATATTCGACGACGTGAATAATTTCAGCGAAGGCTATGCCGTGGTAAAAAAACTGGACCGCTGGGCTGTTATAGCAAATGCCGCTGTTGCCAAGGCAGATAACTTTATATCTTTTGAAGCATATAGAGAAGGCTTGGAGGAGGCCTCGTTAGCCTATATAGCCGAGCTGGAGGAGGCCCTTGCCGAAGCAAAAGCAGGCTTGGCCGTAGCGGAAGCCGCTTTAGCCGCCATGGATTCCGCTCCCGGAGCAACAGGTGCGCCGGAAGCGGCGGAAAACGCGGCAGGGCAGCCGCCCGCCGTATCCGCGCACGAACCGGCTAAAACGGAGCGCGATGATACCGGCTCCACCGCCCTGCCGCTGGCCATAGCGGGCATCATTCCGGTTCTGGCCATTGTAATAATCCTGGTTGGCCGTAAAAGAAGATAGCCGGGTAAATATAGATATATCCCCGTTTTATTTATAAAAGCCCTTATCATGCCGGCCTTTAAGCCGGTATGATAAGGGCTTTTATAAATAGAGCAAGCGGTTTTCTTAGTGTCTTTATTTGATCTTCCCGCGTATATGTTTGCCGATTTTTGTGTCTTCATTTTGCATATGATTGGTAAGCCACCCTATAACGGTTTCGCGAATATCTTTTACCAAATCTTCTGTTGAACCGTTATCTTCAAAACGCTTTACCAAACCGGATACCGTAATTTTAAAATCTTCGTGAATACGCTTATGTTCTTCATATCCGGGATAACCGGATTCTATCTGCAAGGCTTCCTCGTTGCTAAAATGATAAACAGTGTAATCCACTAAAAATGCCAATGTCTCATGCAGGGTTTCCGCGGCTTTACCATGTTCGCACTGCAAAATAAGGGTATTGATCATTTCGCACAGGCTTTTATGCTGTCTGTCCACCGTGCTGTTTCCTACCTCAAATTTTTTATCCCATACCAGACCGTTATAAAAACCTACAGTTAAATATGTCCGCAGCTTGTTTAAAACGTCGTCAAAATCCAGCGGTTTTCCAAGATGCCCGTTCATTCCCGCATCAAGACATTTAACTACATCCTCCCTGAACGCGTTGGCGGTCATAGCGATGATCGGTATAGTCTTTGCAAAGGGAATATCCAGCGCGCGTATCTGCCGGGTCGCCTCAAGCCCGTCCATTTCCGGCATTTGCATATCCATAAATATCAGTTCGTACTTGTCGGGAGAAGCCGTGAACATTTCAAGCGCTTCCCTGCCGTTTTCCACGCAGTCTATCGTTAATAGCGTAGGCTCCAAAAGCGCCAGCACTATCTCGCGGTTTATTTCTATATCCTCCGCCAGCAGTATGTAATGACCTTCGAAATGATCTATGGCCACGTTTTGTATCGTTTCCTCCGGCGGTTTGCCCGATCCCCGTTTTACCTGCATAGTGAATATAAAAGCCGCGCCTTTACCAAGCTCGCTTTCTATCCATATCCTGCCGCCCATCATTTCCACTATGCTCTTGGATATGGCAAGGCCTAACCCTGTGCCGCCAAACTTTCGGGATGTATCGCTCTCGGCTTGCTGAAATGACTGGAAGAGCTTTGCCTGCTGCTCGGGGCTTATGCCGATGCCGGAGTCGGTTATGGAGATTTGTATAGTGCAAACTTCGTTTTCTTCACTTATGAACCGCGCGTCAAGTTTTATGTTTCCGTTTTCGGGTGTAAATTTACTTGCGTTGCTTATAAGGTTTGTAATTACCTGGGAAATACGCTGGTCGTCGCCGAATAAATAGGGTGGGATATCCTCGTCGATATTAACCGTAAATACCTGGCCTTTATCGTCAATGCGGAATTTGTTGACGTTTACTACCTGTCCTATCATTCGCGCGAAATCAAATTCGGATTCGGAAAGATCGAATTTGCCGGATTCTATTTTTGACATATCCAAAATATCGTTTATCAGGCCAAGCAGATGCCTTGAAGCGCCGTCTATTTTATTAAAACAATCCTTCATCTTGTTGGTGTCATTGGCAGACAGGCCAATAGAAGTCATGCCTATGATGGCGTTCATGGGCGTGCGTATCTCGTGGCTCATATTAGCCAGAAAAGCGCTTTTCGATTTGCTTGCGGCGTACGCGTCCGCGCGCTGCTGTTCTTTAAGAAGCAGTATGTTCTTCGCTTCGGTTATATCTATCAACGCGCCCGCTACACGAACAGGGTTTCCTTCTTCATCCCGGATGGTTTCGCCTGTGGCATGAAAGTAAACGTATTCGCCGTTTTTATTTCTCAGGCGGAATTCAGTATCGTACGGTGTCTTTCCGGTTTTGTCCATCAAATGATTTCCGAACTCTTGTGTAGCTCTTTCTAAATCATCGGGATGGAGTATTTCCTGCAATATGCCAACTGTGTTCGGAAAGTCGTTTGCATCGGTATATCCCAGCATATGGCGGAATTCGTCAGACCAATAGGCCGTATTATCAGGGTTGGTCGTGTCTCCGCCCACAATATCCATATCCCACAAACCTATTTTTGATGCCTGCACGACCAAATCCAGTTTAGCAAGCTGAAGCTCGTTCAATTCCTGCGCGTGTTTCAGCGCAGATTCCCGTTCATGTATGTCGGTCATATCAAAAACATAGCCGACTATGGCAAAGCTTTCTTCGTACGGTATTTTTTTAAGTTCCACTATGATGTTCCGTTTTATGCCGTCCAGCATCAACTCGGTTTCAAACTTAACATACCCTTCCTTAACAGCGGTCATAAGCCTTTCGGCTAGGGGTATGGATACCCTTCCGTCCGGTTGAAGGGGCGGTATGCTTTTTTCCATACGCTCGGCAAAGCCCGCTATCGTTTCCTCTTTTG
This sequence comes from Clostridiales bacterium, assembly GCA_009782975.1. The sequence goes on along the minus strand of WRIA01000008.1, from coordinate 1,923 downwards.
TTTTAAAACCTAAAAATTCCACCGCCGCGGGGTTGCACTCTATTACCCTAAATCTGCTGTCGAACAGAAAATTTATCTGGGGATTTTCGAGAAGGAGCAATCTCATGCGTTCGCCCAATTCCAGCATATGTTTTTGAGCTTCGGCTTCTTTCATATAGGACAAATCCGTAAAACTTTCCAGCAGCGCCGGGCACCCTTTGTAATTTATCTGCGTTACGGCCTTTATTACCGGCACGACCGTACCGTCCGCTTTAATAAAGTTTATTTCTCTACGGTCAAAATCCTGATCCATATCTAGGATGGGGCATTCGTGCTTCCCGAATATCTCGGAGCATGGCCGCCCTATTATTTTTTCCTTGCTGTCTCCGTACATGCGGACGGCGGCAGGATTGGCGTCCATTATAATATTGTTTTCCGCGCCAACGATAATGATACCGCTTTCCACGCTGCCCCAAATCATCTCAAATTGGTTAAGGGTATTCAAATTTTCTTCATGTTCTTTTTTTGCGGTATCCATTGTGTTTACTATGCAGTTATTAGATATATTAACGCCAAGGGCTATCTTACGCGCCATTTTATAACAGGTATCGCTGCCGCAGGAGCTGCAGTCAACATGCTGCTTTTCATAATCGGTTTTGCCTAAAAGAGAAAAGGCTTTGTTTATATCCGCGTCGGTAATAACAGGGAACGACACAAAAACGGGCTTATAGACCCTTAAAAAATGCGAAAGTTCAAAGGTCTCGTCGAATTTTTTATACACCGATTCATAATATTCCCGTTTTCGCTCCTCGGTCGCTTTCTTTCTCTTTTCGTCCATCGTTTTATCTATTTCAAACAGGTTCTTGTTATGCGAAGCAGCGGGGCCGATGTTACAGCCTTCTTCGCAGTTCAGCACGTCGAATACTTCGGGCAGGAAAAGCTCCGGCGTTTTGGCGTATAGGTCTAATTTTTCATATAGGTTGAAGCCTTCCGCTTTGGTTATGTGGAGCTTCTTGCCCATGAAGTATTCGATATTTTCTTTCAGTCCGCCCGGCATGGGGAACAGTGATCCCAGGCCGCTCTCGTTGTGGTCGAATTCGGTTTCCTCGTCCGGGAGCGAAATATTGTTGTCTTTCAGATAAGACAATATTTTGGCGAAGGTAATATTGTATTCGGCCAGCTTGGTGGCGTCGAACTCGACTTTTTTGGCAATGCACGGAGAGAGCGCGGCGATACGGTCGGTAATACCTTGATATTCTTTCATGTAGATAGAGGCGCAGGCCATCGGGCTTTGAACCGGCGACAGCTTGGGGAGCAGGTCGTGCCTGTAAATTTCGCAGTATGAAACGACTACCGGGCATGGCTGGGTAATGATGTGCGCTCCTTTGTGTTTTTCGATATATCGGACGTACCCCCAGATGCAGATATCCGCTCCCAGCGACACGTCATATATTTTCTTTACGCCGAGCTGCTTCAGATATGTAAACAGCCGCTTATACTTCGGGATATTTGTCCTGATAGACGGAGCGGCGATCAGTGATATGGGAATGCCATTGGCTAAATCATCAAAGAACAGCTCGATGTCGTCGGCGTAATACCGCGCGTCATGCTTGCACGCGGTAACGCACCGTCCGCATCCGATACATTTATCTTGGTCGATCTTGACTTTTATATTGCCGTCGTCGTCCTGATAGGTAATGTTAACCGTTTCCATCGGGCATTCACGCACACATCGGTTACACCCCGTACATAAGCCGTTCCTTGACTTGATTACTTCGATCATATCCGTAGCCTCCATAACATAATTTTCAGCATGAATGTCCTTGTCAGCGTTTCAAGATATATATCAGCCGTTGTGCAAAGAAATATCAATATGATAAATTTATATTTGAATACAACAGGAGTATATTTATGGCTATTGCATGTATTCATATTAAGGAAAAT
>WRIA01000007.1 GCA_009782975.1 Clostridiales bacterium | reverse complement strand
TTTTATACGCATTATTTGCCGGGAGTGATATATATGACAGCACCAGAAAAAACCAATGTAATGCGGATGCTGGAGAGCGCCGGGATAAGCTACACGGCTCATAGCTATGATACCGGCGATGGCAGGATAGACGGAGTCTCGGTGGCAAAAAAGCTCGGCTACCCCGTGGAAATGGTCTTTAAGACACTGCTTACGGTGGCCTTGGGCGGCGAGATATGTGTATTTGTACTGCCGGTTGCTATGGAACTGGACCTAAAAAAAGCAGCCCGCGCTGCGGCGGTGAAAAATATCGAAATGGCGCCGCCCAAGGACATACTTAAAATCAGCGGCTATGTAAAGGGTGGTTGCTCGCCGTTGGGCATGAAACGTTCCTACCGCACTTTTATCGACGAGAATGCAATTTTATTGGATACCATGGTGGTAAGCGCGGGAAAGATAGGCGCCCAGATAGAGTTGGCACCAGAAGATTTGCTGGCGCTGACCGAAGCCAGCCATGCCGATTTAAGTAAGTAGCGAAAAAACATGGTAAATCCCTGCTACTTTAAGGAATAACAAAATTTATGTAATAAATATTATAAGAAAAAAGGAAAACCGCACTAAAAGAAGAAAATATAAGAGATAACATATTAATAAGTCGTAGTATGATACGTTTGACAATAAAAAACCTGTTAGTCAGGAGGCGCATACATGGCTCAGCGCGGACGCAGTAAACATAATTCAGGCGATAAAAAGGGGAACATAAAAGGAAAAGGGCATGTGCGTAAAGGGGAGCGCTTGATTAAAAATAAGCCGGAGGTTGTCAGTTCGCCAACCTGGCAGGGAGACGACATATACACGTCATCCGCAGCAACGGATGACGCCTTTGCCGGCAATGCTTTTCAGGCGGGACGGCCCTACAAGACAGATAATTTGCCTAAAGAAGATAGGGAGTGGCAGCGCGTACTGCCGACAAAACCCGTAGAGGAGCAAACTGCCTTAGTTCCCCTGGATTTGCACCCCTTTTACGAGGCTCTGGCGGAAATGCGCGAACGGATCTGCGAAGCTGAAAAAAGCTTAGAGCATTCCCGGCAAGCTCAGCAAACTTTGCAACAAGAGATGGAAACCGCCACTCAATTAGCCCAGGAAGCGGAGGAAGAATTAGCTTCCGCCGCTAAGAAGGCTGCCTATTTAAAGCACGAGGCGGAGCAGATTTGCTCGGAGGGCCAGACTTTACAGGGCCAGTTGAACGCCGAGGTACAGCGCTGGCAGCAAATGCTGGAAGACGATCAGCGCTTATTGACCGATACGGAGCAAAAACTGCGCATTGCTGAAGAAGAGGCGCAGCGTATCCATCATGCCAAAGAGGTAGCCGCCCGTATGAACGAGCGGGAACTGTGGCGCTTAGGTAGTAGTAAGCAGGGTTTATGGCTGCAGAGGCGCAAGGTGCAGGGTAATGCTTTGCCAATGACACGGGATAAAAGCGGTAGCTGGCATGTGCCTAAGGTGTTGAGCAGCCCCGGCGCTACCTATGCAAAGAATTTATTGGAACAGGAACAAAAGAGATCGCAAAAGCTGGGCAATGATCCCAGCCGGCAAAGAAAAAAACGGCTGAATATGCTTTCCGAATCTGCTCAAGCTTTGGCCGAACGTCCATCCAGCCAGGTGGAAGAGGAATTCTTGGAGAAACTGGCTAAACAGGAAGCGGCGCGCCATATGGCAATTCAGGAGGATTTCTTAGATGCCTGTCAACGCGACTCTTTTGAACAGGAACCAGCTCTGCCCCCCAGACCAAAAGAGGTTTTGACAGCCCCTACGGCCACACCTCCGTCAGAGCTGCGGGATGACACGAAAATGTCGCCTCATTCGTTACACTACTGGGAGATGCCGAAAGAAACCCCGCCGCTACCGGCGAACACGCCTTCCACAGAGACGCGGGATAAACCGGAAGCGCCACGAGCTTGGCGTCACCAGGAAATCGCGGAAGAGGTTCCGTCAACACCTACGCTTCAGTCGGCTTCTATCGCTACCCCAGAAGCGCCACAGTTGCTGCGCCGCCAAATGCCGGAACACGTTACTTCAACCGCTACGCCATCCGTGGTTATAGAGCCGCCGCCCATCCTTAGCCAGCTTCTCAACGCGGAAGCTCCCAAGATTTTACTCCGCCAGGAAATACCGCAAGAGGAACCGCTAACCTCCGCGCCTTCTCCGGATGCCGCACCCTTTGTCAAGCTTAAGGATTTACTCCGTAAGGTAATGCCGGAACAAAATGTACCCTCGTCCTCATCGGCTTCGACGCCTACACCCCTCGCCGGCTTAAGGGAGTTGCTTTTTAAGGAAATATCGGAGCAAGGTGCGCTATACTCTCCGATCACTCCTCGCCTAGCCGGTATAAAGAATTCTTCTGATTGGGGAATGCAGGAGGGGTATGGCCCAAATACCAACTCTTCGTTGCGCTGTTTCGTAGCGGCCGTGGCGCAAGACACATCTAAACATGCGGCGACGGAGCATGATATAGCAAACAATACGTCTCAAAAGCCATATTCTGCTGCCCTAAACGAGGAAGTATTTCAGGCTTTACGAACTCAGGAAAGGGCAGGGCAGATAACTAAGCCATATCTGCCGTCTGTGCATGCGCAACCCATAATTGTCGAGGATCGGCTGCGGCAAGAAACCAGGGAGTATTCCGTGCCGGAATATGCCCCGCCTGTCGACAATGAACTATTGCAGGCATTACGCCCTAAAGAAAGGCAGGAACGGGCAACTCCGCCATATAAACTACCTATTTATACGCCCTCCATAAACGTGAAAGAAGAGGATGTTTTACCGCCGCAACCGGCCATAGGGCGTTCAGTGCCGGAATATGATCCGCCTGGCAATGATGAACCGGAGCGGGTCATGCCGCGCCAGAAAACGCCGGGGCAAATGAAGCCGCTAACGGACGACCCCCTGCAAATGTTAGCTATGCAAGCGGCTATGGAAACCGCGGCCACAAAACCTGCTGTCAGCGGAATAGAGGACAATAACCTTTATGCCAAAAGTCAGGAGCACCTGGCGGCGGCCGCCGCAGAACAATCGCCAACAGAGCAAAAGCCCCCGGAGATAAACGAAGATGATATGCGGCAATTGACCCGTCAAGCCCATCTGTTAGCGCAACAGCATTTATCGCGGCAGCAGGCGGTCAGTCCGGCCGCTGGCAGCGCCACCATAACACAGCGGGTAGCGGAGGAAACAGGCGGGCAAGACCACCTCTTAAAGGAACAGCGCATAGCTGAGCAAGCTATTGCAGCGGCTATGGCGGCGGCAAAAAAAGCTGCGCAAAGCGCCATGTCGATTTCCGGTCAAACCAACCAGCAGGCAACGAGATATTCCGCGGAACAACTGATTGCCGACGCGCTTTCCAAAGCTTCTGAAACCAGCATATAAATTAGTTAAATGATTTTTAGTTAAATGATTTCCGCGCGTTCACTTACGCCGGTCCTTTTTCGCCAATCAAAACGTAAGGCGGCAGGGCCGGCTTTTTGTTCTGCCCGTCCCGCCTTATTAAAGCTCCATCTATAATAGAAAGCAAACTCAGATTTGCCATCCTCCTGGCGGCGCAAACGGATTGGCAGGGGCTGGTTATCCTGATAACACAGCCAATCCAGGCGCAGCAGATCCCAAAACAGATCCTTATCCAATGGCAAAAGCAAGTCGGCCAGCAACTCCGCTTTAGCCCTAAGGGAGAGCCCGCCCGGCCCCCGTTTTTCCATAGCTTGTGCCAGCCGTGTATAAAGCGCCAGCGCGCCGCCGGGCCAAAGCTCCGCGGCTTTAAGCAGGCTTAGACGAAAGTGACCGTTGTTATAAAAAGCGTTCAGTGCTTTGGATGTCCGGCCCAGCTCCAGCAATTCCTCCGCGCTTAAGCAGGGTGTTTGCAGTATCTGATAGGGCGGATAGTTGCTGTAAACAAGGCCGCGTTCATGGGCCTCTTTGCTAAGTGGAGAACCGGGCAGTATCTTCAAAAAACCCAGTTGCAGATAATGCGGGCCTAATGTGTGCAGTTCGTTAAAGGCGGCGGCAAAGGTCGCTGTGGTTTCCTCCGGCAGTCCGGCTATCAAATCCGTATGTATATGCACATTATCCCCTGCTATAAGGCTTTTTAAGGCTTGTCTGGCCTGCACCCAGTCCCCGCCGCGCCGTATAGCGGCCAAAGCCGCCGGGTTCAGGCTTTGTACACCTGCCTCCAAGCGGATATAGCCCGGCGGGGCCGTTTTCCACAAATTTAGCAATTCCTTGGGCAGGCTATAGGGTGATATCTCGAAATGCCAGCTTAAGCCGGGCCGGTATAATTCCAGCACCGCCCTGGTGATGGCCGCGGCCCGCGTTGGGTCGGCATTGAATGTACGATCCACAAATTTTATTTGGCAACCTGTTTGCGCCAGCAAAGGTAACTCTTGCAGCACCAGTTCCAGGGGACGTTCCCGCAGTTTTTCCCGTGCAGAAGCGCAAAAAGAGCAGGCATACGGGCAGCCGCGGCTGCTCTCATAATAGACTACGTGGCGGGCTTTGGCCAACTCCGCCAAATCCCCGCCGCTATAGAGAAAGGGCAGACGGGCCAGATCCGGCAAAGGCGCCAGGCTTGCCTTTGTATTTTGCCCGCGCCACAAAAGTCCCGGCAAAAGGGGCCTTTGCTCCCCTTGTTGCAGGCGGTTAAGCAGCAGAGGCCACAACAGTTCTCCTTCCCCCAGCAGTACGCCGTCTAAGCGGGCAGAGCTTTCCAGCAATTCTTCTGCGCGGGCCGTGGCTTCCGGCCCGCCCACCAGCAGCAGGGTATGGGGAAGCAGCTTGCCCAAATCCTCCAGCAACCGTTCCACCAGGGTAATATTCCAGATATAAGCGGAAAAGGCCGCAATTTCCGGCCTTTCCTCGTATAATTCGCGGAGTATCGTTTCGTAGGGCAGGTTAAGGGAATACTGGCGCAGCAACAACCTGGGCGGGGCTTCCATTTTTTCGATAGCGCGGGCCAGGCTGAACAAAGCGGGGTTGGAATGGATATACTGGCTGTTTACGGCGCAAAGGAGCAACTTCATCCCTTTGCCACCATATTGCGTACAGTCTCTCTTAACTGCAACAGGGCTTCTTTATCCGGTATATAGCGTATGCGCTGCGGTTCTATGGGCTGTTCCCAACCCAGGGCATCCATGACCTCGCTTATTTGCGCCGCGCTCTGGCCGCTCCAGCCATAGGAGCCAAAGGCCAGGCCCACCCGGCCTTTAGGCATCAACCCCTTTAAGTAGGTAAGGAAGCCAGCCACCGAAGGCAGCATCTGATTGTTGATGGTGGAGGAACCGATGGCTATGTATTTTGCAGACAGCAGCGCGGCCATAACATCGGACATATGGTTGGCCTGTAGATTCATCTGCTCCACCGTAAGGCCCTGGGCATTGAAGGCCCTGGTTATGGTCTGTGCCATTGCTTCGGTGGAATGCCACATGGTATCATAGACCACCACGGCCTTGTCCTCCAGCTTTTGCGCGCCCCAATCGGCGTATTTGGCGATTATCTTTTCCGGCAGGCTGCGCCAGATCAATCCGTGGGCCGGAGCCAGTATTTTGGGTTCCAGCGGCGCTACTGTTTCCACAGCTTTGCAGGTCTGCGCGCCAAAGGGCAGCACTATATTGGCATAATATTTGGCGGCCTCGTGGAACAGCTTTTGTTCCGGCACCTCGTCATCAAAACGCTTTGAAGAGGCATAATGCTGGCCAAAGGCGTCACTGGAAAAGAGTATGCCTTCCTCCGGCATAAAAGCCACCGTGTTATCCGGCCAATGCAGCATAGGCGTTTGCACAAAATGCAAGCTGCGCCGGCCCAGCTTCAACACATCTCCCGTCTTTACCGTCTGAGCTTCCAACTCTCCGAAATGCGCCTTTAGCCCGGCCAGACCGGCCGGCGCGGAAGTAACGAGCCTGGCGTTAGGACAAGCCTTAAGCATAAAGGGCAGGGAGCCGCTATGATCCATCTCCACATGCAAAGAAATAAGATAATCCACTTTTTCCGGCGGCACAATATCCGCCACATGATCCAGCAAGGTAGTGGCAAAGGGGGCCTTAACGGTATCTATAAGAGCTATCTTTTCGTCAACGACCAGATAGGCATTATAACTGGAACCACGCTGCGTAACATACCCGTGAAAATAGCGCAGATCCCAATCTATAGCGCCTACCCAGTATATACCGGGGGCTAATTGCGGCGCCGCCATATCATTCCCCCTCGAAGTCGTCTTTGCCTACCCCGCACAAAGGGCAGACCCAGTCGGCGGGTAATTGCGCGAAGGGTACATTTTCGTTTTCCGCCGGGTCATACACATAGCCGCATACAGAGCATACATAGTTGGTCATAAAGATTCCTCCTTTATTTTTATAACTCCGGGAGTTACCACGGCAAACATAAAATATTTCTACACATTACGCTTTATGAATTTAACTTCGGCCTCTTCCTTGCCCATGCCTGCGGCTATGCCCTTTTTAAGATCAAGCGCCGGGGCGGTGCCGCCTATAAGTATAGCGCCGTTAAGCTTATCCTGTTCGTCGAAGAACAGCTTTATAAATTGCCCGGCTACGCTGCTTTTTTCCGTAAGGCTGTTTGCCGTTTGCGCTCCGGCGGACCAGATGCTGCTGCCCATAGCCTTCATCATATAAGGCGGGGCTTCCTGGGCATAAGCGGCTTCGGCCCCGGCGGCGTTTTTACCGGCTATCATACCCTGGGCCATGGATACGGTCCATAAACCAGGTGTCTGCCCCAGGTATTCGGCACAATCACCACAAGCATAGATATCGGGCCGGTCTGTACGCATAAATTCATCCACCGTTATGCCCCGGCCCAGCGCCAGGCCCATGGCCTTGCCCAGCCTGGTCTGTGGAGCTATACCGGCGGCAAATATAAGGCAGGAGGCCTCGAAGGCCCGCCCATCGGCCAGCAGCAAAGTCCTTCCGTTATAGTTTTCCGCCTGACCGAGCAGGGCCACTCGTACCCCTGCTTTTTCCACGATACCCAAAAAGAAGCGCGCCGCCTCATCGTCCAACTGGCGTTTAAGCAGCCATTCTCCACGTTCTATAATGGTAACGGGACGCCCGGTCTTGGAAAGGTGCCAGGCCGCTTCCAGCCCAAGCAAACCGCCGCCCACCAAAACTATAGGGCCGGATACTTTCTGTACGCGCTCTATATCGGCCAAAAATCGCAGGGCCAGCACGTTTTTTTCGCCGCCGCCGGCCAACTCCGGCTTATTGCCGGTGGCCCCGGCCGCCAGTATAAGCTTATCGTATAACAGAAAGCTGCCATCCTCAAAGCGCACCTTTTTGTCCTCCGCGTCAACGGAAGCAGCACGGCTGTTTATCACCTCTATGCTGTTATCCATAAACCATTGGTAGTTGCGCACCGTAAGCTTGTCTTTTTCAAGACCGGAAAACAACTCGCAGATGCGGGGGCGGTAATAAGGCAGTATCTTTTCGCCGCATACCAGGTGTACACGGGCTTGCGGATCCGTTTCGCGGGCGGCCTGGGCCGCGGAAAGCCCGGCTATGCCGCCGCCAATAACGATAATCTTATTCATAAAAGCCTCCTTAACCGCTAACTTAAAACATTTTCATCAAAACAGGCCGTTTTTCATCATACAAAGTATAATATATTTTGCGCCGGATGGCAAATATCCTGCCAAAAGCCTAAATCTGAACCTTTTTCTTGTTGAAAGCGGAAGGCACAAAGCGATATGCCTCTTTTTTATCCATTTTAGTGATGTATCTTGTAGCTATGTGCCCGCCGCAGCCCGGGCAGTACAAAGCCCCGTGATATAGGGAAAAGTCGATAGAGCCCTCTATTATGCGGTCGTTGTACATTTTTACAAAGTTGCTCTCGCCCACCTTTTGATACCTGGCTATGAAGCATTTGCAATAAGCGCAGCTAACATCCAATATATGGCTGCCTCTGACCTTTTTGCAATTGGGATTTTTATATATTTTCATATTCTCCCTAAAACTTAAAACAGGCTTCCGAAAATCGCTTCCCGGAAGTCTGTTTGCCGGGTTTTTAACCCCGATAGCCCTATCGGGCCTTTTTGGTGCCGGAGGTCGGACTCGAACCGACACGGGTTACCCCACTTGATTTTGAGTCAAGCACGTCTGCCATTCCATCACTCCGGCATAAGCAATACTTATTTTACACAGTTTTTCCGACAAATGCAAGTGTTTTTATACTTAATAGCCTCTTTATTCTTCCGCCCGTTCCAGGATATCCTCTTCTGTCTCGTTATCCGTGTGCCTTCTTAAAGAATCCGCCCAGCTATTGCCCTCCAGGGTTATCAGCCCTATAAAGGCGGCCGCGCCCGCCAGAAAATAAAGGCCCAGCCCTATAGCTATGCCCAGGGCCGCCAGCAGCAATACGCTGGCCGCCGTTGTTATGCCCTGCACCATACCGCCGCTGCTTTTCCAGATTATGCCACCGCCTATAAAGCCTATGCCCGTAAGTATGCCCACCATCAGGCGGGCCGGGTCGCTTGGCACACCATCCGAGGTAAATTCCTTGAAACCGTAGGCAGATATGATGGTCAGCACGGCACAGCACAGGCAGATAAGCACATGAGTGCGCTTGCCCACGGGTTTATGGCGGCGTTTGCGCTCCATGCCGTACATCAGGCCCACTGCCACGGAGGCCAGCAGGCGTATCAGTATTTGCTGGTTGGAGATATCCATTTTCTATCCCTCCTTTTTCATTATACGGCTATCCCCGGCATAAAGTCAAGGCCGTTCCCCTATTACGGCATTGCCTTTTTAAGCTGTTCGGTATATACTATTCAATATGGATAATGATCTGCTTTGCGGGAAGGAGGCTAATATGGCTTTAGACAAAAACGATCCCTCCGGCGTAGATGCGCGGGAACGTTTGCTTATAAAACGCAGCCGCAAGGGGGATGCCGCCGCTTTTGAGGAACTGGCGCTGGCTTATCAGCAGCGTATTTACAATATAGCCCTGCGGATGCTGCAAAATGCCGAGGACGCCGCGGACGTTACCCAGGAAGCGCTGCTTAAGATGTACCGCTCCCTGCCCGGTTTTCGCGGAGAATCGGCTTTTTCCACCTGGGTGTATCGCATTACAGTAAACGCCTGCCGCGATATGCTGCGCAGCGCCTATAAGCAAAAGGAGGCCCCGCTGGATTTTTTGGGGGAGGAAGGGGAAAAGGATACCCGCCTGGAGGTTGCGGATTATTCCGTCATGCCGGAGGAAATACTTTCGGAAAAGGAAACAAATGCTTATTTGCAGGCCCTTATAGCCGGTCTTACGCCCAAATACCGCCTGGTGGTTACGCTTAGGGAAATATCCGGATTGGGATATCAGGAGATATCCCTGGCGGCGGGGATATCCATAGGCACGGTAAAATCGCGTTTGAACCGCGCCCGTAAATGCATGCAGGAAAAACTTTTGCGCGATGCGGAACAATATCCGCATTTGCGCCGTCTAATAGGTGAAAGGGGGGTCGAAGATGGATTGCGCTAAAGCAAAAGAATATTTAGGGCCGTATATTGACGAAGCTCTGCCGGCGCAGTATGTACGGGAGCTGGAACAGCATTTGCAAGGCTGCACGGATTGCGCTTTTGAGCTGGCACAGCTGCGCGCCCTTTCCGCGGCTTTGCGTTCCCTGCCCCCGGCCGAACTGCCCCCCGGCTTTACCGCGGCTTTTAGGGAGAAGCTGGCCGCCGAGCCCAAGCCTAAGCCTGTACCTGTGCCGCAACGCGGCTGGGCCAGAGTATTAGCCGCCGCCGCTCTTCTGGTGCTGGTAGCAGGCGTGGTTTCCCTGTGGGGCAATGTTAACCGCGCCCGGAATTATGGCGGCCTAGCCCCCGCCGCGGCGCCGGAAATGGTGATGTCTATGACGGTCGCGTCCGAGCCCTGGATGGCGCCCGCGCCCAGCGCTCCCCCCAGTATCTATATGGCGGGCGGAGCGCCCGCTACGGAGGATTACGATATCGGCGTTTTGGATGATTTGGTTTACGACATAAACTATGAGGAAGAAAGCCTGAAAAGCGCCAATGCTTCCGGTATAGCGGTACGGGAGGGAGCAGTGACCGCGCATGACGCCAGTGAGGAAGCTGAGGCGCAGCTTATGCCCGGTGGGGATGGTGCGGCGGGTCTCTACACAAAGCAGCGTCTGGAGCGCAAGATAATTCGGGATGCCAGCTTATCGGTAAGGGTGGATGATTTTTCCGCCGCCTATCAAAGCTTAAACGAGCTGGCCGCGCGTTATGGCGGCTATGTGGTATCCGGCGATGCCGCAAGCTACGGCGGGGAAGAAATGCAGCGCGGCAATATCACCCTGCGGGTGGAGGCCGGTCGCCTGGACGAAGCCCTGGCCGAGATAGAAGCTTTGGGCAAGGTGGAAAACCGCAACATCTATACCCAGGACGTTACCATGGAGTATTATGATGTAGCGGGCCGCCTTACTCAGTATCAAACCCAGGAAAAGCGCCTTTTGGCAATATTGGATAAAGCGGAAACAGTGGAGGATTTGGTAACGGTGGAGAGGGAACTGACGCGGGTACGCGCTCAGTTGGAAAGCCTGACCGGCCAGTTGCGCTACTTTGATCAGATGACTGCCCTTTCCTGCATCAACATACACCTTTATCAGCCGGATGCCGCCACGCAAACGGTGCGTCTTGGGGGCTGGGCCGGGCTTATGCAGGATATACGGGAAGGCTTTATAGTAGGGGTAAACCGGCTTATACGCGGTACTTACGGGCTGGTGGTGGGCTTTGCCCGCCTGCTGCCGCCGTTTTTGCTGCTGGCCGCGGCGGCGATAGTGGTTATAGTGCTTATAAAACGCAGGCGGCGCAGGTAAGCGTTCCTGCCTTCTGCGCTACGGATCAAAAAATCAAAAAAAACGGATACCGCCAAGTGGTCTCCGTTTTTTTGATTTTTGCGGTTTTTGCGTGAAACATTTATGTTTCACGGCAGGGGTACGCCACTACATATTGTGCCTATATACTATATATAGTATGCGGATGTTTCACGTGAAACATTTTAAGTATGATATAAAGGAACGGCATTATAGCCAT
>WRIA01000006.1 GCA_009782975.1 Clostridiales bacterium | reverse complement strand
GAAAGGCGCAGATAATGGCGGAGTATTTGCATCTGCCCCGCTTCCGGCAGCTTGGGAGGCTCCTTACGGGCCAGGCACTTTGGTATCAGAGAGGCCGCATCGGCACGGCAGCCTTCCTCCGCTTCGCTTATGATGATGCCCCGTTCCCCCTTGTTGCCCATATCCAGAATAAATGGTTCGTCCCAGCGGGCCTGATGAAAATTCCTGTTGGTGTTGATGCTGCCCATATCAGCCCCTCCTTCCTATGCGCGCCAAGGCGTCCGCCAGGTGGTCTGTCTGTGCTTTGGTGGTCATTTCCGTAACGCAGTAAAGCGCGCTTTGCCCAAAGCGGGGGAAATCTGCCGAAAGATCCTTGCCCCCGAATATCTTTTCTTGCAGCAAGGCCCGGTTGATATCGGCCACGCTTTTGCCCCAGCCGTCAAAATTGACCACAAACTCCTGAAAATTGGCCCCGCCGAACAGGTTGGCCTTTATGCCCGGTATGCCGGAAAGCTTTTCTATGGCGTAACGGCATTTTTGCAGTATTGCTTCCCCCAGCTCCCGCATACCCTGGGGGCCCATCAGTGCCAGATACACCCCCGCGGTGATGGCCCACAGGCCGCTGGCCGTGCCGAAGTATTCCTTGGCATTTTCCCGCGCCCCGTGAGAGCAGCGGTAATTCAGGGCGCGCCCCCAGCCGTATTCGCCGGGGTTTTGCGTGGCGGTGATGCCGTACATATAGGTGGGGAATTGCTGTATAAAACTTTCCTCCTGACGGCAGGCTATAAAGCCAGCGCAACCGCCGCCGAACTGTATATGCATACCCAAAGGCTGTATCTCGCCGCATACTATATCCGCGCCGTAGTTGGCGGGGGATTCCAGGACCCCCAGGGAAGCTACCTCGGGCTGGGCTATCACCAAAGCCCCCGCAGCGTGGGCCAGGCGGGCTATCTCTTCCACCTGCGTTTCCAGAAATCCAAGGTAAGAAGGGTTTTCGTAGAACACGGCAGCCACATCGCCCCGCCGCAGCTTGTAATCCAGATCCGCCAAATCCATCAGCCCGCTTAGGCCGTCCGCCGCCACAAGGCATATCTCCCCCCAGTCCTGGCAGTAATCCCTGGCCTGGGAGAGTATTTCCGGGTTCATGGTAGCGGGCAGCAGCAAGCGGCGGCGGCCGGCCTGCCCGGCGGCCTGTTGTATTCGCAGGGCCATGCGCAGGGAAGAGCATACGGCCTGGCCGCCGTCGTAGGTGGTATAGCTTACCACATCCAGATCCAGCAATTCCCCCATCATGGAGGTATATTCAAAAATGGCCTGCATCTTGCCATGATCGGAATATGTGTCGCCGCAATAAGCCGTTAAAAACTCGGCGCGGCTGTTTATTTCGTCGCAGATGGCCGGTACATAGTGGCGGTAACATCCGGCCCCCAAAAAGGAGCTGTACTCCTCGCAGGAGACGTTTTTTCCCAATATCCCCAGCACATGGCGTTTAAGGTCGTATTCGCCCAAAATGGGCCGGGGCAGATTCATTTTGCCGCGAAAACGCAGCGGTTCTGTTATGCATTTGCTGTACAGATCCTCGATATTTTCCACGCCCAGTTCCTCCAGCATAGCCCGTTTAATGGCCGGTACGCTGTTTGGCATATAGGGATGCACAAAATCTTTTTCCATAGCAAACACCCTTTCCCAAAGATATGCTTATATTATAAGACATTGCCAAAGGGAAATGTCAAGCAGAAAATAGTTGCCGGGTGTAGGCAGAAAATAGTTGCCGGGGGCCTTGCCAAACCGCCCCGTTTATGATAAACTGTAACTCGTAAAACCCTGCCGGGGAAAAGCGCCGCTCCAACGCCTTCTCGGGTATGGGGGATAAATAATAGAAGGAGGTAAGCTTATGGACGCGGATACCAAACTGGCGATAATCGAAAAATTTCGCCTGCACGAAAGCGATACAGGTTCGCCGGAAGTGCAAATAGCGTTGCTCTCTTATCAGATAAACCATCTGACCGAGCATCTGAAGATCCACAAGAAGGATTTTCACAGCCGCCGTGGCCTGTTAAAGATGGTGGGCCAGCGCCGCGGTCTGCTCAATTACATCAAGGGCAAGGATATAGACCGCTACCGCAAGATCATCACCGAGCTTGGTTTAAGAAGATAAAAGAAAACGGCTTTAAGCCGTTTTCTTTTATCTTCTTAAAGTATTACCTGCTCAACTCTTTGGCTACATTCTCGGCGCTCATCCTCTTTAGTCTGCCGTACTCAAATTCCAGTTGCTGCTCCTTGCGTCTGCGCAGATATTCGGCTATGCCTTCCATTAGCGATGGCCGCATAAACCTGTAAACCCGTATAGCCAGGCGCAAGCCCCAAAAAGCGCAAAACAGAAAAGCTATTATATAAGCGTCGCTGGTGTAACTGAAGCTGGCCATAATCAAAGAGAATATTACTATCAGAAGAAAATCGAATGCTTGTCCTGCCAGGTTACGCTTGGTGGCTACGCGGCGCTGGGCTAAATCGCGCAGCAGATATTCGTCAAGATCCGGCTCACTTACCGTAGCCGCTGCTTGCGCTGTGGCGTCCGCGCCTTCATGTTGCTTATCTTCGGCTTTTGCCAAGGCCGGCGTATTTGCCGGCGCTTCGCTAACGTTGTGTTTCATACAATGTTCCTCCTCCGGTTGCAGCAGGCAGATGGTGTTTTCATCCAGCCAATTAGCCCGGCCCTTTTTTACCAGCTGGCGGGCCCGTTTGTTATAAGTGGGCGTTAAAACGCTGTTTTGTCTGCTTACAACCCTGATCGTTTTTTGTATAATATCACCTCTATTCCGTTTTTTGTTATGGGTGCCTTCCCCGCGCAGTTACGTTTTTTATTATGGGTGTCTTCCCCCTGCGCTTAGATTATAGCATATCCTACCCCTTTTGCCAAACCTTTTTAAGAACCGGCTGCCTATCAATAAGCTGTAAAAAGGATTTTTGCCCTTGCTATGGTATTATTACGGTAGTAAAGCATAACAACAAAAAGCTGTAAGGCTGGAATACAAAAAAGCCGGAAAGGAAGGATTATATGAAGATAGTTATACTTAGCGGCAGCCCGCGCCGGGGCGGCAATACCCACCAACTTGTGCAGGCCTTTATGGAAGGCGCGGCGGCGAAGGGGCATAGGGCTGTGCATTTCGATACCGCTTCCATGGAAATAGCCCCTTGCAGCGCCTGCTGCTATTGCCGGGGCGAAAACCCCCGGCACTGCCGCCTGGAGGACGATATGGCGCGTATCTATACCGCTATGGAGGAGGCCGAATTGCTGGTGCTGGCCACCCCGCTGTATTATTTCGGCTTTTCCGCGCAGATAAAGGCGGCCATAGACCGCCTGTTTGCCATCAACGAAAGCCTTAAGCGCAAGGGCAAAGACGCGGGCGCCGGGGGAGTAAGGGGCATGGCGCTGCTGGCGGTGTGCGGCGATGATGAGGAAGCGGCCATGGGCGGCCTGGTGGAAAACTTCCGCATTATCTGCTCTTATCTGGGTATGGAAAACGCCGGGGAGGTTTTGGCCTGCGGCGTTTACGATAAAGGGGATATAGAAGGCCACGCGGCGCTTCAAACAGCAAGGGAGTTTTTTAAGACCACCCTTTAGCCGTTGCCTGCCCGGCCGCTACTTTATACCTACATATCCTTCCGATTCTATAAGCGCCTGCCCTTCCGGGCCTTGCAGCCATTCAAACAGGATGCGCTCCGGGCTGCCGAGGGCGGCGCTTTTGCGCACCACCACATAGAAGTCGTTGACAAGGGGATAGGAGCCGTCCTTTGAAAGGGGGATGGCCGCCGCAGCAATCCAGAAAACCAAACATAAAACCTTCTGGATTGCTTCGCTGTGCTCGGTTGACGCGGCGCCCCGTGGGTCTGCAACCCCTACGCCCATGCGCCACACCGGTGCACGCCCATGCACCACACCGGTGCACGCCCATGCACCATACCGGTGCACGCCCATGCACCATACCGGTGCACGCCCATGCACCACACCGGTGCACGCCCGTGCACCACACCGGTGCACGCCCATGCACCACACCGGTGCACGCCCGTGCACCGCATCACTGCACGCCCATGCGCCGCAGCTTGCAACTATAAACGCTCCGCCACATACAGGCCCATAGCTCCGGCCTGGGAAAGGGAGCGGGTCACGCCGCTGCCGTCGCCTAAGGCGTATATGCCGGAGGCTATCTCGAAATCCCCGTTAAGGAAGCGCGGCTTTATGCTGTAATACTTGGCTTCTACCCCATAAAGCAGGGTGGGGGAGGCCGCCGTGCCGGGGGCGATATTATCCAGGGCCCGCATGGTCTCTATAATATTATCCAGCTGGCGCTTGGGCAGACAAAGAGAAAGATCCCCCGGTATGGCGGCCAGGGTGGGCCGCACGGGGTTGGCGGCGATACGTTCCTCGGTGCTGCGCCGCCCGGCCAGCAGATCGCCGAAACGCTGCACTATTACGCTGCCGCCGCTTATCATATTGCCCAGCTGGGCTATATGCTTCAGATAATCCAGAGGCTGATCGAAGGGCTGGGTGAACTTGGTGGTGGAAAGCAGGGCAAAGTTGGAGTTCCCGCTCTTTTTGCCCTCGTCGGCAAAGGCGTGGCCGTTTACGGTAAGCACGCCGTCGGAATTCTCCATCACCACATGGCCGCCCACATTAAAGCAGAAGGTGCGGCAGATATCGCCGTATTGACGCGTGGTGTAGAGTATCTTGGGCTCGTAGATGCGGTCGGAAATATGCGCCCATATACTGCGGGGCAGTTCCACCCTTACGCCTATATCCACCTGGTTGTTTTCCACCGGTATGCTGTGCTGATGGCACCAGCCCTCGAACCACTGTGCACCTACCCGGCCCACGGCTATTATAAGCTTGCCGCAACCGTAGGTCCCTTTGGCCGTGGTTATCTGACGGCTTATGGGTTCTATGCCGTAAACTACCTCCTTAACGTGGATCTCGATACGGGAGCGCAGATAATCTATAAGTTTTTGCATGGTGGTGTAGTTGCCGTCCGAGCCCAGATGTTTTACTACTGCCTGCTGCAAATGGAGATTGTGGCGGGCGCATTCCGCCTTTAAATCCTCCGCGGGCCTGTAGACTTTATCCGTGGCCCCGAAGCGCATAAGTATATCGTCCACCGCGTCTATGTAGCGCAGGGTCTGCTCGCCGCCCAGATGATCCGGCAGCCAGCCCCCGTATTCGGTGGATTTGACAAACTTGCCGTCGGAGAACGCGCCGGCCCCGGCCAGGCCCTCCATAATGGCGCAGCTGCCGCAATGTATGCAGCTGGCGGCACGGCCGCTGCTTATGGGGCAATGACGTTTTTCCAGTACGTCGCCCCGCTCGAACAGGGCTATGCGCCAGCCGGGATGCAGTTCCAGGGCGCGGTAAGCGGATAAAAGCCCGCCTATGCCACCCCCTATTATGATAAGATCGTATTCCATAGTTTTGGCTCCTTGTTTGATATTCCCGCATTATTTTAGCACAATAAGGCGGCGGTTGCAATCACGACCGCCGCCTTATTGCTTTACACTTGATCCTCGGTCACTAGCCGGTATACTCCGCCTTTACCGCCTTTAAAGCCGCGATAAAGGCTTCGTTTTCCGCCGGGCTGCCTATGCTGACCCGCAGATAGGTCTCGCAACCCCATTGATGGCCCGGCCTTATCACCACGCCACGTTTAAGCAGCCCTTCGTAAGCCGCCGGGGCTGGCATACCTATATCCGCAAAGATGAAATTGCCGTAGGAAGGCGCGTAGCTCATACCCAGCTTGTCGAACTCCGCGTTAAGGTAGGCGCGGCCTTCGTTATTGTTCTTTATCACCGCGGCCACAAAATCGGTATCGTCCATGGCGGCCTCCGCCGCTACCTGGGCCAGGCGGTTTACCGGGAAGGGCGGCATCACCCGGCCCAGCACCTGCGCCAGATGCTCCGCGGCTACGGCATAGCCTATGCGCAGGCCGGCCAAGCCGTACAGCTTGGAAAAGGTACGCAGCACCACCACATTGGCGCCTTTTTTAACATAATCCTCTATGCCGTCGCCGTAAGCGGGGTCGCTGATAAACTCGAAATAGGCTTCGTCGAACACCACCACGCAATGATCCGGAACCTTGCTCATAAACTCCGCTACCTTGGCTTTATCCACAATGGTGCCGCTGGGGTTGTTGGGGTTGCAGAAGAATATCAGCTTGGTTTTGGGTGTTATGGCGGATAGTATGGCGTCCAGATCGTAAACGTGGTCTTTAAGCGGCACCTTAATAAGCACGCCGCCCATTACCAGTGTGGAGAGGGTGTAGGTGTAAAAGGAGGGCGCACCCGCGATTACCTCGTCGCCCTGGCTTACGAAGGCGTTGCCCAAAAGGGTAAGTATATGGTCGCCGCCGGTGGCCAAAAATATCTGCCCTTCCGCTACGCCCAGGCGCTCGGCCAGCTTGCCGCGGACCCGCGGGCTGGAGCCTTCGGGGTATCTGGAGCAATTTTTAAGCTCCTTTTCCATTGCCGCCACGGCCTTGGGCGAAACTCCCAGCGGGTTTTCGTTGGATGCCAGCTTGGCGACCACCTTTACGCCGTATTCGGCCTCTACTTCCTCCATAGGCTTGCCCGCCACATAGGGCGATAATTTCATTATGCCCTCCCGCGCTAAAATGCTTCCGTCTTTCATAGCAAAACCTCCTGTATTTTATTGATACATGATACCGTGTAAAGTATTACAGAGCTTCAACAAGAATTATATCAAATCGCCCCTTTAAAAGCAACCGCAAAACTGAACAAAGCGGCCATGAAACATCGGCGCAGCGGTTGATAACTATGTTTTCTATATAATATACTTTTCGTATCAACGCGGATAGATTTCAATAGCATTTCGATACTGAAATAAAATATCTATATATCGAAATAAACTATTCATACTTCGAAATATTGATTTTGAAAAGTTGCATAATGATTTACGCTGTGCCTGTAACATGCGCCGCAATTTGAAAGCGAGGTCAGCCGTATGCCGAAGAAAGAAACCGTCTATGTGGATGGAACAGAGATTGCCGTCCTAACGCACCGAAAAGACGACTACATATCACTTACCGACATGACGCGGTACAAAGAAAATACAGAGGCTCGCATAGTTATATCAAATTGGATGAGTACGTATTATACGCTCGAATATTTGGCGATATGGGAGGATTTCAACAATCCTGATTTTAACCGTATGGGATACCAGTCGGTTAGAAATACCGAAGGCCGATTGGTCATGTCGCCAAAAAGGTGGATTGAAACAACAAACGCAATTGGCATTATTTCGAAATCAGGGCGCTATGGGGGTGGTATTTTTGCTCATAGAGATATTGCTTTTGAATTTGCAACGTGGTTGTCGGCAAAGTTTAAGTTTTATCTTGTAAGAGAGTTTGACAGACTGAAGAATGATGAATCGCGCAGGCAAGCACTTGAATGGAATTTGCAGCGCACTTTATCAAAAATAAATTACCGAATCCATACCGACGCCATCAAAGAGCAAATCATTCCTAAGAAAGTCACACAGGCACAGGCGGCTATATTATACGCGGCGGAAGCTGATTTGTTAAACGTGGCGCTGTTTGGAATGACGGCGGCGGAATGGCGCACATCTAACACGGATAAAGACGGAAATATGCGTGACCACGCCACGCTTGAACAACTCGTTGTGTTGTCAAACATGGAAAGCATAAACGCCTTGTTGATCCGGCAGGGTATACCCCAAAGTGAACGGCTGATACAGCTAAACTCCACTGCCATCACACAGATGAAATCTCTAGTTAATGCATCAACAACAAAACGGTTGACTTAAAAAAGCCGGTTGTGTATGTTTTAGCTGGTATTCCGATATTAAATGCCGTTTTCGTCGTATATATTTTAATAGCATTTCGATAATGAAATAAAATATCTATATATCGAAATAAAATATTCATATTTCGAAATATTGATTTTGAGGTTTATGAGGTTTGTATGAAAACTGTCTGAGGATGGATCATATAACCTATTGGGCTTAGTTTACCGAAATTTGCGCTAAATGTGTAATGTTAAGCAAAAGGTTATACCCTAATAATAAAAGCCTTGCAATGTTGAATGGGATACGCTAAGATAAGATAAGGTCGGCTAAATAAAAACAGGGGGTGGATAGTATGAAACTGGCGGAAATGAGCAAGCAGGAGCAATCGGCTATGTACGGGGAGCTTAAGAAGGCATACGCGGATTACCAGGCCCGCGCTTTAAAGCTTAATATGTCCCGGGGCAAGCCCGGTGCGGATCAACTGGCGCTGGCCAAGCCTATGCTGGAGCCGTTGGAGGATTACAAGGCGGAGGACGGCACGGATACCCTTAATTACGGGGTGCTGGAAGGCATACCGGAAGCGCGGCGGTTGTTCGGGGAACTGATGGATATGCCGCCCGCCCAGGTAATAATAGGCGGTAACTCCAGCCTAAGCTTTATGTATGACGCCATAAGCCGCTTGTTTTGTTTCGGTTTTGGCGGCAACGCGCCCTGGTGCAAGCTGGATAAAGTAAAATTCCTTTGCCCGGCCCCCGGCTATGACCGCCACTTTACCATCTGCGAAGTCTTTGGCATAGAAATGATACCAATAGCAATGGGCCCCGGCGGCCCGGATATGGACGAGATAGAACGTCTGGCCGCAACGGATGCCAGCATCAAGGGTATGTGGTGCGTTCCCCAGTATTCCAACCCGGATGGCATAACCTACAGCAAGGAAACGGTGCGGCGGTTGGGGGCACTTAAAACGGCGGCCCCGGATTTCCGCATTTTTTGGGATAACGCCTACTGCGTTCATCATCTGGATATGGATGATCGCGATACGCTGGATAATATCTATACTGCCTGCAAGAACGCGGGGCAGGAGGATAAGGTGTATATGTTTGCCTCCTTTTCCAAGATATCCTTCCCTCATGGGGGTATAAGCGCTATGGCTGCGTCGGAGGCCAATATAGCTCATACCAAAAAGTATTTGAACGCCCAGACTATCAGCTATGATAAGATAAACCAGCTGCGCCATGCCCGTTTCTTTAAGGATAAGGCCGGGGTGCAGGCTCATATGGCCAAACATGCCGGTATACTGGCGCCCAAATTCTCCATGGTGCTGGATTCCCTGGAAAAAGAGCTTACTCCTTTAGGCATTGGGCATTGGACCAAGCCCAAGGGCGGTTACTTTGTTTCCGTATTCCTGCCAAAGGGCTGCGCTAAACGCACGGTAGAGCTGTGCAAGCAGGCCGGGGTGGAATTGACCGGCGCCGGCGCGCCCTATCCCTACGGTAAGGATCCCCAGGACAGCAATATCCGCATAGCCCCCAGCTTCCCCCCGGTGGCGGAGCTTGCCCAGGCTATGGAGGTCTTTTGCCTGTGCGCTAAGATGGCCGCTATAGAGGCCCTTGGATAGAGCTTAGTTTTAAGCTAAGTTGGCAGTTAGGGCTGCTGTATCGGCGGCTGACGGACAAGATCAAAAAATAACCGCGCCTAAGTGCGGTTATTTTTTATGGGGGATATTCGGTTATTAAAAACTAAGACACTACTACTGTGACCAGCCCTTTATGCTGTATATCTCATTATCCCAGTCAATTTTTGTGTCCTTTACAGATACTTTAATATAGTATATGCCCGCCGGCAGCGTGTCGCTGAATACCTCATAGCCATCTAAATAACGGGATTTGCCCATAGATTTATTGTCCGCGTCAAATACCTCTACATTAAGAACGGATTTTTCGTGGCCTGTCGTCACTACGGCGGCTATGTAATCACTTTTTTTGGTAAGCGTGAATGTATAATAATCCACGTCATTCTTGTCGGATATCGTTGCGAGATATATAAAGTTATTGGGAAGATAATTAGCGTGTTCCGTAGTATCATTAGGCTCGAACTCGAAAAACAATAGCCAATCCTCGGGATCATCTATAGTAGGCTGGGATATCCAGTAAAGCTCGTAGCTTACATTGCTCCAGTCCTCTCCGTTGTCCTCTGCATACACCTTTACCGTATATGACCCCTTAGAAGCGCAGTGCCCCATGGCAAGGGAGAATATTTCGCCGCTATAGTGCCGGGAATCCAGTATCACTTTGCCGGACGGGTCGCTTAACTCAAATCTTAATCCGGCGCTATGCAGTTCGTCGGAGGTCAGGCTTATTAGCAACTCCGCCTTTTTTTCAACGTCAAGGGCATAACAATCGACATCGTCCGCGCCTGTTATGGAGCCATACATAATGGTGTCATTTTTCATAGTCTGTGTGGGCTTGCTGTCGTTGGGTTCGATCTCGTTATAGGTATCCCCCACCGGCAGGCAGCCAAAGTGGGAATGAGCTTGCAGGTATTTTACAGACCGTATGGTCGGGAAAATATGCATTGCGGTAAGATGGGATACCGGAACCGCCAGATTTACCGACCCTTGCTCGAAACCGGCTGTGGTTACGCCTACTGCCTGACCGTATTCATTAAGCAGCGCGCCTCCGCTGCTTCCGGGAGCAATAGGCGCGGATATCTGGATATATGTGAACCCCTCGTGCTCCCTTTTAAGGTTAGATACCAGGCCGTCGGAAATTGTGTTGTCAAAACCGTAGGGCGATCCCACGCAATATATGCGCTGGGCGTTTCTCAGCAGATCGGGATCCCCCAGCTCAAGATAAGAAAAACCGCTGCCCTTTACCTTTATAACAGCAAGGTCCGCCTTTGGGTGCAGGGAAATTATACCCTCTACAGGATAGCGTGAACCATTTGCCGTGGTTATGGAAGCGGAACTCATAAAGGTGATCACGTGCATATTGGTTACAGCGATACCGTCGGAGGTAATAAAGAAGCCGCTGCCTGATCCAAAATCGGTGTCCGACATGATCTTTGTTTCTATCTTGAAAATGGCGTCGGAGACCTTTGCGTAAATCTCCTCTGAAGTAAGCTCTCCTCCGGGGGGATATGGCTTGCTTATGCCAAGGGTATTGGAAAACATAGTAAGGCGGCCGTCAATAACGGAAGCATTTCTAAGCTGCTCTGTGGTGATGGCCTTGTCGATGCTGTAAAGCTTATCTATCAGCATTGTAGCCGTTCCTTTGATGTTAGCGAACAGGCTATAGTACGATATTGCCGCTACATCCCCTCGCGGCGCGCCCTCGTTTGCGGATAATTCCGACGCCTGGGCGCTTGTCAATATATCTAAAGACACCATCTTTTCTATGGAGCTATCCCAAAAGAAATCGCCGGCTGAGTCGTCGTAGCCCAGCGCCCTAAGTATAAAGGTGGCATATTGCGCGGAGGTGGCTGTCTGGGTGGAGCCGAACAGATCCTCCGCTACGCCGGTGGTTATATTATTGTGATAAAGATACCCCACATAGGCGCTTGCCCATTCCGGTACATCCGTAAAGGGGTGAG
>WRIA01000005.1 GCA_009782975.1 Clostridiales bacterium | reverse complement strand
GTTGAGAGTTGAGAGTTGAGAGTTGGGCGTTGGGAGTTGAGAGTTGAGAGTTGAGAATTGAGAATTGGGCGTTGGGAGTTGAGAGTTGGGCGTCTCCTTTTCATTCTCCATTCTCCATTCTCCATTCTCCATTCTGTGATATACGAGCATGGCCTGACGGGACATCTCGAGCAGCGCTGCGCGCTCCTTATCAATGTCCCCGCGCACTTCTTCGATATACGACTCAAAAACGTCCATCAATTCTTCCACGTGGCCGTACAGTTCCAAAAGACGCGCCTCGCGCTGCGCGGCGGCGCCGCTGTCCTTCGCCCTGGCCAATTCGGCCCGCATATGGCGCGCGAGCACCATAAAGGCGATCACCTGCAGCAGGGCCATGATGATCACAAAGGCCTGCACGATAAGCCTCCCGTCGTACAATGCATAATTCATAATGCGTAATGCGTAATTACGAGGAAACGAAATCCCTTCATATATGAATTATATGGTTATGTCAATGATCCTCGGCTTTTCCGGTTCCACCGGCAGAGACAGGAGGTCGTCGTCCGGCGCACCGTCCGGCTGTCCCTCGCGCCGCTCCCGGGGGTTTCCTCCGGACGCAAAACCGCCCGTGCCGCGCCCTTCCGGGGTAATCTTTCCCCCTTTGGCCTGATCGGCCGCCTGGGTCCGGGACCTGTCGATCACGGCCTGGCGCTGGGCCTGCAGCGCCGCATGTTCGGCTGTTTTCTCGCTCTGTTTGACCAATCTGGCGTGTTCCCCGGTGACCTCGGTCGATTTTGCCACCATGATCTGCGCGTCGATCCCACGCAGCGACATGTCGCTCACTCCGTTCGCAAGTTGATAGTTATATTTCTCCCCGCCGGAGGCGGGGAGAAATATAACTATATGGCAAATGCCTGCTGCATCCTGCTTCTCAGCCCCATCAGGGCCTTGGAGTGGATCTGGGAGATCCGGGATTCGGATACGCCCAGCGTCAGTCCGATCTCCTTGAGGGTCATCTCCTCATAATAATACAACGTCACCACCAGGCGCTCTTTTTCCGGCAGGGATTCTATTATTTCGGCCAGTATGCTTTTAAGCTCGTCTTTAAGAAGCACGCTTTCCGGCACGGAGCTTTCGCTGTCGGCGGATACTTCCCTTATGCTGTACGCGCCCTCGTTTGCGTCATCAAAGTACAGCAGGTTAAAGGCGTGGTTTTTAGATATGACCTTGCGCACATCGGCCACGTTTACGCCCATATCCGCCGCCACCTGCTCGTCGCTGGGCGGCTCGCCGTGTACGTTTTCGTATTTTTCGTAAACCTCCGCTATGGCGTTGATCTTTTTGCGCAGGCTGGAAGGGGCCCAATCCTGCTCGCGCATATAATCCAGTATCTCGCCGCGGATACGGCTTACGGCATAAGTCTCGAACTTTACCCCATGACGCAGATCAAATTTTTCCATTGCGTCTATAAGACCGATGATGCCGCAGTTTACCAGGTCGTCGTACTCGTTGTAATTGTTGTAACGGGGCATCATGCGCCGCACTATCTGCTTTACAAGATGCACATAGTGCAACAGCAGCTTATCCTTGGCTTGCGCATCCTGGTGCAGCTTGTATCTTTGCCATAAGCCGGTCAGCTCGTCTTGGGGCCTGTCGTCCAGTACGGCATGGTTTTGCATCCTTGATCACACCCTTGTAGAACCATCATTTTGGCAGATCGAAATCCAGTTCGGCGCGTATCACCTGCTGTTGCTTTTTAAGCACAAATTTGGCTATAAGTTGCCGCAGATTTTCCGAATAGGGCAAAAATTCCACCCCCAGGCGGTATTGCCTGCCCAAATAATCTATGGCCTGAGATTGGCGTACCAGCCCCAGCAATTCTATTTGCTCCATATGCTCCGGGGAATGATCCAGTGTAACTTTTAAGTGCAGGTAATCGCCGCTTTTATGTTCTATTATGCTGTTAAAGGAAAGGCCGGTCTCGCTAAGATTATTTGTAAGCACTTCTTCCCAGGGGGCCATATCTTCTTCCACAAAAAAGGGGTCGGGCGGGAACTGTTTGCCGCTAAAGGGGCGTATAAGAGCGGATAAGCCGATACGCAGACGAAAGGATTCGCGGCGCTGCTGTTTATGGGGCTCGGTAAGCTGCAAAAGCGAGATAAGCCGCAGCGGCCCGCGCATAATTATCTCCTCTACCTGTACATCTATGCAAAAACGCCCGTTATCCCGGAAGAAGAAAAACTGCACATGCTGCTCTACCTTCATTATTATGGGTATGCCGCGGTATAAAGGCACGGAGATTATAAGATGGTTGTCCTCCGTTATATCCTCCAGCAAAGTGGGGTAGATTATTTCGCCGTCCAGGGAAATACCTATCCTTTCCCCGATCTTTAACGAGGTGCTGTAGCGCGATTTTTCATTTTCCATAATACTCTCCAATACGATAAAAGGTCAACAGTTTTTAAATATATGTTTAATTGTTATTGCGAGCCAGGGGAAGCAATACGGTATTCCGGGTACGCTGCGTTTTTTGGTCGCCACACCGCTTTGCGGCTCTGTTTACGGGCAGGCTGGGTCTTTATATGTTTTCCGGCAGCAATTTTTTATAAGCAAAAATATTTGCGAAGTTAAACATTTTATTTAGGAACGCGAATATTTTGTTTAGGAACGCGAATATTTTTTTACTGCCCGCGCCTACGGATAATTATACCACTTTGCCGCTGCCTTTGTAAAGGCAAAGCATATACGGCGGTATAGAGCGGCGCTAAAAATATGAAGGTTATTTACCACCCCGCGCCGAATTTATACAGGCAGATAATTGCGTAAGCACGGGGGAAAGCATGGATATATTAAACGGATTAAACGACCAACAGCTTAAGGCGGTAACGGCGCCGCCCGGGCAGACCCTGGTTATAGCCGGGGCGGGCAGCGGCAAGACCCGCGTACTGGTAAGCCGGGTGGCCTGGCTTATAGCGGAACAAAAGGCGGCGCCCACAAATATACTGGCCGCTACCTTTACCAACAAGGCGGCGCGGGAAATGAAGGAACGCCTGGCCGCTATCACCGGCCTGCCCACGCGCTATATGTGGATAGGCACCTTCCATTCTCTATGTGCGCGCCTGCTGCGCAGGGAAGGCGGTCATATTGCCCCGCTTAACGCCGATTTCAATATATACGACGATGGCGAAAGCCGCTCCCTGATGAAAAAATGCCTGGTATCCTTGGGCTTGGGCGAAGATAAACGGTTTCATCCCGCGTCGGTGCTAAACGCCGTTAGCGCGGCGAAAAACAGCCTGATAGATCCGGCAGGATATGGAAAAACGGCGACAAACGACTGGCAGCAGACCGTGGCCCGCCTTTACAGCGATTATCAGCGACGGCTTACGGCCGCAAACGCCCTGGATTTCGACGACCTGCTTATGCAGGCGGTTGCGCTGCTGCGCAAAGAGCCGCAGATTTTGCAGCATTACCGCACGCGCTTCAAGCACATATTGGTGGATGAGTATCAGGATACCAACCACAGCCAATACCAGTTGGTGCGTCTTTTAAGCGGGGAGGACGGCGACCTGTTCGCGGTGGGCGACCCGGATCAATCCATCTATCGCTGGCGCGGCGCGGATATCGGCAATATCATGGATTTTTCCCGGGATTACCCCGCCTGCCGGGAAATATCGCTTACGCAAAACTACCGCTCCCGCCAGAACATACTGGACGCGGCCAACGCGCTTATCTCCCACAACGAAAACCGCAAGCCCAAGGAGCTTTTTTCCGCAAGGGGCGAGGGAGAGAAAATACGGCTGCATCAATCCGCGGACGACCGGGAGGAAGCCTATTTTATAATCGACAATATAGCCAGGTTGCGTAACAGCGATTTTACCCTTTGTGATTGCGCCGTGCTTTACCGCACTCATGGCCAAAGCCGCCTGCTGGAGGATCAATGCCGCCGCTTTGGCCTGCCTTACCGCATTTACGGCGGCATGAAGTTCTACGAGCGCAAAGAGGTTAAGGACACCCTGGCTTATCTGCGTTTTTTGGCCAACCCCCGGGATACGGAGGCCCTTAACCGCATCTATAACGAGCCCAAACGCGGTATCGGCAAGGCCAGCTGGGATAAGCTTGCGGCCCGCGCCGCGGCGGAGGATATTGCCCTGGCGGAGCTTTTGCGGGAGCCGGAACGCTGCGGCGGCATACCGGCGGCGACGGTTAAAAGCCTGCGCGCCCTTACCGCCCACCTTAAAGCCTGGGGGGAATACGCAAAGACCGCATCCATGAAAGAGCTGTTGCAGCGTCTTTGGTTGCAAAGCGGCTATAGGGATATGGTAGCCGCTTTACCGGATGCCGAAGAGCGCCTGGAAATACTGGAGGAGCTTTACAATACCGCCGCCGCCTTCGACGAAGAATTTGCCGAGATAGCGGCCTTTAGCGGGGAAGAGCAACTTAAGCCCCTTACCGCCTTTTTGGGGCAGCTGGCTTTAGCCACGGATATGGATAACCCGGATGAACGGGCGGATTTTTTGACTCTTATGACGCTGCACGCGGCCAAGGGGCTGGAATTTCCGGTAGTTTTTATGGCCGGGCTGGAGGAAGGGCTTTTTCCGCATCAGCGCGTATTGCTCTCCGACAGCGAGGAGGAAATGGAGGAAGAACGCCGTTTATGTTATGTGGGCATGACCAGGGCCAAAGAGCGTTTGTTCATCAGCTCCGCCGCCCGCCGCCTGCAACGGGGCAGCTATGTGCCGAGCCGCCCTTCCCGCTTTTTGCAGGAATTACCGGCGAAAAATATCGAAAAAAGCGGCTTTACGCCCCAACGCCGCGCACAGACGCGCCCCGCCGAAAGGCTTACGGATAATGTGTTCGCGCCGCGCCCCAAACCACCGGCCCCCGCGCCACCATCGGCAGACCGGCTGATAGGGCTGGGAGATAAGGTCCGCCACGCCAAATTCGGCGACGGCGTGGTGGTAACGGTAACCGGCAGCGGCGAGGATATGCAGATGGCGGTGGCCTTCCCCGGACAGGGTGTAAAGCAGCTTATGTGGCGCTACGCCCCTATGAAAAAGATATAAGGCGCAAGGCGAAGGCCCAAAATATGATAGTAACACCTGTGTCTTATACGGTACAAAAACAGGAAGGGCAACACTATGGATAGTATAGCGGCGGATAAATCGGCTGCGCGGGAAAGGATGGCCGCGCTTACCGCAAAGATACGGCGGCACGACCGGGCTTATTACGAGCAGGACGCGCCAAAGATCAGCGACGCGGATTACGACAAGCTGTTTCGTGAGCTGCAAGAGCTGGAAGCGGCCTGGCCGGAGCTTAAGGCGGAGGATTCCCCCACTAACCGCATAGGCGGCATGGCGCTGGCCCGGTTCGCGCAGGTAAAGCATCCCGCTCCCCTGCTCTCTTTGGATAACGCTTTTAACCGGGAGGATATAGAGTCTTTTATTGCCCGGCTGGCTAAAATACCGGGGCAGGAAAAGCCCGAACTGCTGATAGAACAGAAAATGGATGGCCTCTCTTTGGCCATAACCTACGAGCAGGGAGTATTGACCCTGGCCGCCACCCGAGGCGATGGGCAAACAGGGGAAAACGTTACCGCCAACGCATTGGCCATAGCCGGGTTGCCCAAGCGCTTAAAAGAAACCTTGCCCCTGCTCTCGGTGCGCGGCGAGGTATATATGCCCAGAGCGGCCTTTGCCGAATTGAACGCCGAGCGGGAGGAAGCCGGGGAAGCGCCCTTTGCCAACCCGCGCAACGCGGCGGCCGGTTCCCTGCGCCAGCTGGACGCAACCGTTACCGCCGGACGCAACCTTTCCATATTCCTCTACGACATACTGGCCTATAAGGGCGCGGCGGCGGCTCCCGCCACTCAGGAAAAACTGCTGGATCACCTGTATAACCTGGGCTTGCCGGTAAATAAAGAGCGGCGCTTGCTTAAAAGCGCGGATGATCTTTTGGCCTATATAGAACAATGCCGGGAAGCCCGCCACAGCCTGCCCTATGACACGGACGGCCTGGTGATAAAGTTAAACGATATAGCGGCGCGGGAAGCTTTGGGCGCCACCGCGCGCGCGCCGCGCTGGGCCGTGGCATACAAATTTCCGCCGGAGGAAGCGCAAACGCGGGTAGAGGATATCATAATAGGCGTGGGCCGCACAGGCGCGCTTACACCGACCGCCGTCCTTACCCCTGTTAAGCTGGCCGGCAGCACGGTAAGCCGCGCTACCTTGCACAACGAGGATTTGATACGGGAAAAAGATATACGCGTGGGGGATACGGTGCTGATAGCCAAGGCCGGCGACGTTATACCGGAGGTACTGCGGGTGCTTACAGAACGGCGCGGCGGCGGGGAACGGCCCTTTGTTATGCCGCGTTTTTGCCCGGAATGCGGCAGCCCGGCCAGACGGGAACCGGGGGAAGCGGCCTGGCGCTGCCTGAATCCGGCCTGCCCGGCCCGCCTGCGGGAAGCCCTGCTACACTTCGTTAGCAAAAAGGCCATGGATATAGAAGGCCTAGGCCCCTCCGTATTGCAGCTGTTGCTGGAAAACGGTCTGATACGGGATGTAGCCGATCTGTATTATCTTAAAGAGGCGGATATATCCGCCCTGCCGCGCTTGGGAGAAAAATCGGCTTTCAACCTGCTACAGGCCATAAACCGTAGCCGTTCCCTGCCCCTTTCCCGGCTTATAAACGCCCTTGGTCTGCGCTATGTGGGGGAAAAGGGCGGCCAACTGCTGGCGCAGGCCTTTGCGGATATGGACGCTTTGGCCAAAGCCCCCGCGGAGGATTTGCTGGCGGTGGAAGGCCTGGGGGAAAAGACCGCCCGGGCGGTGGAGGATTGGTTCAAACAGCAGGAAAACCGTGCCTTGCTGGAAAAACTGCGGGCTGCCGGTTTAAATATGCAAGGCGAAAAACCGGCCCGGGGCGGGGCTCTGGCGGGGCTTGTCTTCGTCATCAGCGGCTCTTTACCCGGCCTAAGCCGGGAGGAAGCCAAGGTCATAATACTGGCGGCGGGAGGCAAGGTAGCGGAAAGCGTAAGCAAAAATACTTCCTATCTGTTGCTGGGCGAAGGCGGCGGCAGCAAGGCCGTAAAGGCGGAAAAACTGAATATTCCCGTAATCAACTGGGAAAATTTGCAGGATAAGCTTGAAAAACATAGTATTCTATATGATGATAAAGCATGATCCGTTATACATATATCACAATTAAACTTCTATTAAAAAATATTTGCGAACCTAAACATTTTATTTAGATATCTAAATATTTTATTTACGAAGTTAAATATTTTTGCTATAATTTACATTACAAAGACCGGGCACAAATTCTACATGGCTCTTTTAATAATGTATTTTGATCGGCTTGTAAGGGGGTAGCCTTATGCTGGTTTATGACACACCGGATTTTGACCCGCGGTATGTAAGCCCGCAGGAAAAAATGGAAGAAAACAACGCCTACGCGGAGGAAAACCGCAGGTTATTCAATGATTTTGGCGTGTTTGCCCTAAATGTTATGGGCTCGCCCGGTTCCGGCAAGACCAAACTGCTGGAGACCATGCTGCCCTTGTTGCAGCAGCGCATACGGGTAGCCGTAATAGAAGGCGACCTGGCCACGGCCAAGGACGCGCGGCGCATAGCAGGCTGCGGTGTTTCCGTAGTGCAGATAAATACCGGCGGCGAAGGACATCTGGACGCACAGATGATAAACCGCGTGTTACCGGGCTTTTATCTGGAAGATATAGATATGCTTATCATAGAGAACGTGGGCAGCCTTATTAGCCCGGCCGCCTTCGATTTAGGCGCGGACAGGCGCATGGTGGTTATGAGCGTGGCCGAGGGCGAGGATAAGCCCAGCAAATACCCTACGGCATTCCTGCATTCCCAGGTAGCGGTGGTAAATAAAATAGACCTGCTTAGTGTGCTGGATATAGATTTGGATATTATGAAAAAGGATATTACCGGAATAAACCCGGATATACAGGTCTTTGCCACCTGCTGCCGCCAGGGCGAGGTGCTGGGCGTGGACGCGCTGGCCGATCATCTGGTCTTGCTGGCAAAGGAAAAGATACGGGATCAATAAATGCGGCGGAACGGTCCTAATTAATAACGAAACAGGAAACAGGGCGGCATGGCCAAAAAACGTTTTTCGGTTATAGTTACAGGTATAGTACAGGGGGTGGGCTTCCGCCCCTATGTGTATAAGCTGGCTAATGGCCTTGGCCTAACAGGCTGGGTGCTTAATTCCCCCGCAGGGGTGGAATGCGCCATAGAGGGGGAGGAAAAAGCCTGCTCCGCTTTTTTGGCGCGCCTAAAGGCGGAAGCCCCATCCGTAAGCCGCATAGACGGGGTCAGTGTATCGGAGCTTTGCCCGCTTCAGGAGACGGCTTTTACCATACTGCCCAGCAAAAGCGGGCCGCGCCGCACACTGATCTCGCCGGATCTGGCCCTTTGCCCGGATTGCCTGGCCGAGCTTTTAGACCCGGCCGACCGCCGTTACCGCTACCCCTTTATAAACTGCACCAACTGCGGGCCGCGCTTTACCATAATAGAAGGCCTGCCCTACGACCGCCCCCTTACCACAATGAAGCATTTTGTGATGTGCGACAAGTGCCGGGCCGAGTATTCGGACCCTGCCGAGCGGCGTTTTCACGCACAGCCTAACGCCTGCGCAGCTTGCGGACCCACCCTGCGCTTTTTGGACGCCGCTGGCAAGGAACTGCCCGGCGAACCCTTGCAACTGGCTAAGGCAGCCCTTAAAGCCGGCCTGGTTTTGGCGGTAAAGGGTTTGGGCGGTTATCATCTGGCCTGCGATGCCCAAAACGAACAGGCGGTAAACACCCTGCGCGGCCGCAAACTGCGCTGGCATAAGCCCTTTGCGCTTATGCTGCCGGATGCAGAGCAAACGCGCCGCTATTGCGAGCTTAACCCACAGGAGGAAGAGCTGCTTACTTCTCCGGCCCACCCCATAGTGCTGCTAAAGCGCAAAAAAGACGCACCCTGTATCCCCTCCGCCATAGCGCCGGATAGCAGCCGCTTAGGTGTTATGCTGCCCTACACTCCCCTGCACCATCTGCTGTGCCTGGGCCAACTTGCCCTGGTGATGACCAGCGCCAATTTCAGCGACGAGCCCATAGCCTATAAGGATCCGGACGCCCTTACCCGCCTTAGCGGCCTGGCCGACGCTTTTTTGCTCCACGACCGCCCTATTTTCCGCCGCGCCGACGACAGCGTGGCTATATGGGCGGCGGGGTCGTCCCGCCTTATCCGCCGCAGTCGCGGCTATGCCCCGCAGCCTTTAAGGCTTAGTGGCTGCAAGCGGCAGATACTGGCCGTGGGCTCTCAGGAAAAAAATACCTTTTGCCTTACGCGCGGCCCGGAGGCTATACTAAGCCAGCATATAGGCGATTTGGACGATGTGGCCACCTACGCCCAGTACCGTAGGGAAATAGAGCATTTTTGCGATATGTTCAAGGTGCGGCCGGAAGCGGTGGCCTGCGACCTGCATCCGGATTACCTTTCCACACGCTACGCGCGGCAAAGCGGCCTGCCCCTGCTAAAGGTGCAGCATCATCATGCACACCTGGCTTCGGTGCTGGCCGAATACGGGCTTAACGGTCCGGCGCTTGGCTTTATCTTCGACGGCAGCGGCTATGGCCCGGACGGCAACCTGTGGGGCGGCGAGATATTATACGGCGATACCGCCGGGTTTACGCGCCGGGCTCATCTTGCTTACCTGCCCTTGCCGGGCGGGGAAAAGGCCATCCGCGAACCCTGGCGGCAAGCCTTAAGCGCCCTATACGCGGCAGGCGGGGAGGAACTGGCCGCAAACAGCCGCTGGGGCTGGCCCGCGGGCTGGGAAATAACGCTAAGAGTCCTTAAACAAGAGGTAAACGCCCCCCTTTCCTCCGGCATGGGCAGGCTTTTCGATGCCCTGGCCGCGCTTTGCGGGCTATATCATAAGGTAAGTTACGAAGGTCAGGCGGCCATAGCTCTGGAAAACATCATAGACGACACCGTTAGCGGCTGCTACGGCTTTGCCGTAGAAAAACGGGCCGAAGGGCCTTTGATACTGGACTGGCGGCCCGTGATAAGGGCGGCGGCCCAGGATCTGCTTCTGGGGGAGCAGGTAAAAACGGTGGCAACACGCTTCCATAGAGCTATAAGCGGGCTATGCTTAGAGCTGGCCCTGCGCTTTAAAACGGAGTTGGGCGCGGAAACTGTCGCTCTTTCCGGCGGCTGCTGGCAGAATATCTGGCTTTTGGACAGTGTCTGGCAGGAGCTTAGTGCCGCGGGCTTTAAGGTTTACAGCAACAGCGCGGTCCCGGCGGGCGACGGCGGTCTGGCCTATGGGCAAGCCGCGGTAGCTGCCAGTATGCCGGAGCCTTGATACAGAAAAGCATCCGGCAGCGGTAAGGTATATACATATTCACAAAAACGTGTTAAAATGTGCATATAAATGAAGAAACGAGGTGCTTATAATGGGTATCAAATTTATTTTAGGGGCCGGGCTTTTGGCTTTTACGGTATTAAGCGCGGCGGCGGCCATAAGGACTAAAGGCGCCCTAAGAAAAGCGGCTATAGCCTGCGCCCTGCTGTGCCTTATCCTGCTGGCGGTAATACCGGCGTCGCTGGTATTCATCTCCACCGGCGAAATGGGTGTAGTAAAGGTGTTCGGCGAGGCCAGGCAAACCATAGGGCCGGGTATGCACTGGCGCTTCTGGCTTTCCGATACCGTGGAGATATACGACATAAAAACGCGGGAGATACCCCTGCAATTCGAGGCCTACAGCAAAGACGCACAGATAGTGACCGGGCAGTTAGCCGTGCAGTACCAGGTAAAGCCGGAAAAAGTGATGGATATAAACCGCCAGTACGGTTCCGTTACGGTGCTGGAACAAAAGTTGCAGGCGGTGATACTGGAACGCGCCAAAAGCGTTTTCGCCGACAGAGGCGCCATGCTTATAGTAGAAACGCGCTCGGTATTAAGCGGGGAAATAGAAAAGCGCATAGTGCCGGTGGTGGATCAATATTTTGTGACACTTACCATGGTAGCGTTATCGGATATCGCCTTTAACACGGCCTTCGAAAACGCCGTTGAGCAAAAGATGATAGCGGAGCAGGAAAAACTTCGCGCCGATTATGATAAGGAACGGGCCATCATAAAGGCGGAGGAGCAACTGGCTGTGGCCGAACGCGAGGCCAAGTCCGTTATAGCTAAAGCCCAGGGCGATGCCGAAGCCCTGCGGATAATGCAGGAAGCCTGGAGCGCGCTCTCCGCGGAGGTAAAGGAGGCCATGCTACGGCAAACCTTCTACGAAAAATGGGATGGCGTATTGCCGGAAGTGATGTCCGGGGAATCCCTGGATCTTATCATCGGACGCTGACATAATGTAGGCCGTAGAAAGGGGTATAGAATAGACA
>WRIA01000004.1 GCA_009782975.1 Clostridiales bacterium | reverse complement strand
GAAACAAGGTCGTGCCCGATGGGGGAAAACAATAAGACCGCCACGGTAAGGGGGATCATCATAATGGTCTCCGCCGCTATACTCAACACGCTTTCCACCCGCGCTATTTTTTTAATGGCCCCGTATATGGAAAATAAAATAGCCAGCGCCACGGAGATCAAAGGAAAGCGGCCATAGTGTATGGCGCTTATGGCTACGCCGGTAAAAGCCAGCGACATAGCAACAAGCATAAGAAAAGTAGGCCTTTCCTTAAACACCGCCATGCCCAGGGCGAATACAACAAAGGGGCTCATAAAATAGCCCAGGCTGGTGTCCAGTACATGGCCGGAAAGCACGGCATAAAGAAATACGCTCCAATCCGCCAGCAAAAACAGCATGGCAAATGCCAGCAGCTTTATCTTTTGTTTATCGGCAAAAAGCGCCTTCAACTCCGGCAGACGCCGACTTACGGCCAATACGCCCGTAGCGAACACCGCCGACCAGATTATGCGCATCACCAGGGTAAGCAAGGGATCTATATGCCCTGTAAGCCCCCAAAACAAAGGCTGTGCGCCCCATATAATATAGCAGGGCAGCGTCAGCAAGATATTCTTTTTTTCCATTATATATGCCTATATAAGCCCTTTATTTTTATAAGGATAATATGCTGTACTTTTTAGTAGCGGCGGCGGCAGAATACGATGTTTTTGGATTTTTTGCCCACGGCGTCCATCTCTTCCCAGGTTTTTACTATTATCCAGCGACCGGATCCCATTCTGGCAATAAATTCCGGTAGCCGACCATTTACATCAGTGACTTCTGGCTGCACAACATCTTCATCTGGCTTTATCTGCCCGTCTCCTGCGCTTATATCAAAGGGTATTTTCCGCTCCCGCACAACGGCTTTGGCAAACACGACAACGGCGGTGGAGACGCTCATGCCAAAATCGTTGCATAAAGCGCCAAATTGCTTTTTTAACGCTTCGTCCAGGCGAACAGTCATAGTAGTCTGCGCCATTATATCCCCCCTTCTATATTTCTCTTACAACAATAGCATATTTTATAAAATATGTCAATGCATAGCTGCAAATGTGTTATATATGCAGTTAAATATAATACATTTGCTATTATTTATTATATAATGTAACACATTTGCAATAAGCTTGCGGCTTTATATATGGCAAAACACGGCGGCAATTATTTTATAAAATATACGGAAATTAATTGCCACAACGCAATTTTTTTTGATATAATCTTAACAGACTCGGATGATTTTACGCGGAGGCTGTACATGAAATGGCGTCTTTTGGAGGATATCCCTTTTTCTGTTGACGCGGCTGATTTTCTGGCCGAAATGCGGCTTAAGCAGGGTTCCGCGCGGGAGGCCTGCTGCCGGGAGCTGATAGGCCAAGCTCTCCTTCTTGCCAAGCCGCGGGCCGTTTATCTGCCGGCGCGCGTGGAAGCCCTAAACAAAGATGGTATGACTGCTAATGGTGTGCTTTTTAAAAGCAGTCTGTTTAAGCCGCGCCTTAAAGCCGGGGAGGAAATATATTTTTTTCTGGCCACCTGCGGAGCCGAAATCAGCCGTTGGAGCGGCAGTTTTAGCGACGATATGCTCCGCGGCTACTGGGCGGATTGCTTGGCGGAGAAGGCGCTGCGTGCAGCCGTGGCAAAGCTGGAGGAAACGCTGCGCCCTTTGATAGCGGAAGGGTATCTGGCCGCTATGGATCCCGGTTCTTTGGCACAGTGGCCTATTACGGAGCAGCGCCCCTTGTTTGCTCTTTTGGGCGGCGCGGCGGCCGCTTGCGGCGTAAGCCTTAACGACTATTACGTTATGCAGCCGCAAAAATCTGTTTCCGGCTTTTATTTTTGCTCCGCCGCCGAA
Source organism: Clostridiales bacterium (assembly GCA_009782975.1). The sequence goes on along the minus strand of WRIA01000004.1, from coordinate 9,669 downwards.
TATTGCAACTGCGAGCTATGCCCGCGTTTTAGCTGTTACGGCCGCCGCGCCGCTTTTTCCGGCGTAGCGGAATAAGCTGTAAAACAGTCAAAAAACTTTTGTAGGAGGTATATCATATAATGAAGATAGTCATTGGTATAAGCGGAGCCAGCGGTTCTGTTTTAGGTGTAAGCCTTTTAAAGGCCTTGCAAGGCTTTGCCGAAGCAGAGACCCATTTAGTGGTCTCCCGCTTGGGCTGGCAAACGCTTGTTTACGAAACAGGGCTGGCGGAGGATGATGTTAAGTCGCTGGCGCAGCATAACTATGCCGCGGATAATATGTTTGCGCCTATAGCCAGCGGTTCCTTTGCTGCGGACGGGATGATAATATGCCCTTGCAGCATGAAAACAGTAGCCGGTATTTGCAGCGGGTTCAGCGATAACCTGTTGCTGCGGGCCGCGGATTGCTGCCTTAAGGAAAACAAGCCTCTTGTGCTGGTGCCAAGGGAAATGCCCTTAAGCAAATTACATCTGCGCAATTTAAGCGCCGCGGCGGAGCTGGGCTGCGCCATAATACCGCCGGTGCTGACCTTTTATAACCACCCCCGGCAGGTGGAAGATCATATAGACCATATCATAGGAAAAATACTGGCGCAGTTTGGGCTGTGTTACAGCAATTTTAGGCCCTGGGAGGGAGAATGATGCGCGTAATAGAACGTTGCATAGACGATGCGGCTTACAGCGTTTGGGCCACATTGACGCTGCTGGACAAGGGCGCAAATGTTTGCCTGGGCGGCGGGCAAAGCCATGTGGGCGCTATTGTTCTGGCCCTGCCGCGGGAAAGCCTGCTTGATAACGGCAGTATATCCTGCACGACCTCTGTTATAAATGTATTGGGGCATAAGGATGATCTGGTGGCACTGCCCGTGGCGGAAAAACTGTGCAGGGAGTTGGATATGCCGGTTACGGTAACGGCAGGCATACATATAGATAAAGCCACCGCCGCCGATATAGAACGCTTGCAAAAAAACGTGCTTTATCTTGCGCAATTATTATGCAACGACCTGCGCGATATATGGCCGGCGGGCAAATAAAAAACCAACGCAAGTTATTTTGGAGGTCGTGCAATGCTGCACGATGGCCCCGTAGGTTATTTTGGGGGTCGTGCAAAGTTGCGAAAGCTTGCCGAAGCGATTTTTGCAGGTTTTACAAAATTGGGATGGGTTTTTACAGCGGCGGTTTTGGGTCGTGGCAGCCGTTATCGAAAAACGCCGTGGACGCCGTTCCCTGTAAAAGCAAAAACAAAAAGCCCCTTAAAGGGCTTTTTGCTTGCGGGACGATCGATGATAGTCCCCTGCTTGTAACGTTATCCTTACTGCTGATTCTGGTTTCCTTTGCTGTTGCCCTGGCTGTTACCGCCCTGACTGTTACCGCCTTGGCTGTTACCGTCCTGGTTGCCCTGGCTGTTGCTTTTGGGGGCTTCCCCTATGTAGCACTCGCGGATCTGGTCATTGCCCTTGGTCTCCACATAGACCCTGTAGCCGCCCACTTCATAGGTGCCGGAGGCATTGTTGCTGATGTTGAACACCTTGGTATAGACCTCCACCCGGCCACTGTTCCAGTATTCCGTAACGGTTATGGTCAGATCGTTTTTGCTGCCGCTCTGTTTCTTTACGGAAGCGGTGGCTACCGCGCTTTCCACCAGTTCAAGTACGAAATCCTCGCCCAAAACCGTGGCAACGGCCAGTTTTTCGCTGTTGGTCTCGGAGGAAACGGTGGTAGCAATTTCCAGAGCTTTCCAATCTCCTTCAAAGACATCTTCTTCTATCTCGATATAGACCGGCACCTGGATGGTCTCGCCCGCGCCCACGGCATACAGGTCGTTAAGAACCACGCCATCCGTTACCACACGGATTATATCCGTGGCTTCGCCGGTATTGGTTATGGCATAGCTGGCCACCGCTACCTTGCCGGGGATATCGGCTTCCAGTTCAAGCAGTTCCACTTCCAGCTCGCCGCCTACCGCCGGGGCCGCGCCGTGACGCACGCCCACGGTGTAGCTTATAAATTGCTCCGGCACGGTTTTACCCGGCAGTGTCCTGCCGTCATGCTTGTTATAAGCCAGTATGTAGAAATGCAGATTGTTATAAGGGTCGTGGAATTCGTTGACTGTGTCGCCGGAAGCGATCTCTCTGCCGTCCCGCTCTTCCCAGCGGTGCTGGCTGCCCGGCTTGATCATAGCTTTCTTCCATTCCACGTCGTAGGTGCTGGTATTCAATTTTCTGGGGGTGGCTTCGTTATAGTGAGGGTCGGCCGGGTCGTATTCCGTGCGGTAATAACCCGTATCTACAAAGGATTTGCCGGCGTGGAAGGCGCCGTCCCACAGATGGAAGCCCTGACCAAGCTCGTGAGCTTTGTAGTCGTCCGGCGCGCCATCCACTCCGGGGATCATATAGTCTATCAGGCCTATGTCATAAAGGTGGGAATCTATGACATTCCAGCTGAAGCCAGTACCGGTACCGGCGCTTTGGTTGCCTATACGGGTCAGTATCACGCCGTGATCCGGGGCAAAGCTGTCGTAACCCTTCATATCTACCACTTCTATGCCCATCCAGCGGGCCGCAGTATTGTTGGTGATATTGCCGGAACCCGCTCTGTGCGTCCAACTCCAGCCCGTTACATTCTTGGGCGCCTGATCCGCGTAGGTGCCGGAGGTAGCGAAGGCCAGCTGTACACCTTTATAGTAATTGGGGCTTACCAGACCGTATTCTTCCAGCTGGGGATAAAGGCCATTGTTGTTTAAGGGGATATTGCGGGCCACTACCTCCACCACCAGGGGTTCGCTGGCAGCGGCCAGGCTCTGCACATTTACTTCCAGTATATCGTTGGCCTTCGCGCCGGTGGCCGCGATGGTGCCGGAAGCATTTGCTGTAGCCATATCATAGGCTTTAAGGGCTACCTTATTGCGCATGGTATAGTTGGTAGCCACGGTGCCGCCCTGTATGCCGGGGACTTCCCAGCGGGTATGATAACCGAAGGGGCCGCCCAGCTGGCCGCGGCTCATGGCGTCCCAGGGCTCGGTAAGGGGGCTGTTATTGATGGTATAGGCCAACTGATAGTTATCCGGCAGTTGTCCTATATGACCGAATTCGTGAGCAAAGGTACCCATGCCGTCGTTTTCCCCCTGGGTGGAATAACGTATATTCCGGCCGGACCCGGTATTGGAGGTGGATGAAGTAGCCATATGAGACCATTCCCCCACAGCCGCTGCCCAGCAGGTAAAGGCCACATAACGGGTATTCCTTTGAGTAAGGTCATTGTAACCGTTTACCCAGGTCCAGTCTGTATTGGAAAGCTTGAATTCATATAGCTCCGGGGTTCCCGCGGCTACCAAAGCGTTATACTTGGCCAGCTCGCCCGCCCAGAAGTTGGCTACTGTCATATTTCCGGAAGCTGTGCTAAGGGTAGAGGTAGCGCTTCTGTATCTTGTGGCATAGGTGGTAAGCCATTCCGGGTTTGCGGTAAAGAATTCTTCCACATACGCCATACGGGGGCCGGGGCCAAGTTCGTAGGGGATATCCTTTCTGCTGGAAAACTGAGCCATGCCCAGCTGTTGCCATACGCCGCTTTCGTCATACCCGGCATGTAAAATAAAGAAGAAATCCAATTGGGCATAGGGCAGCCCCGCGTCCCGGGTAAATTGCATGGCGGCGGTATCTAATTGCATATATCCGCTGTTAGCGGTACCGTTGCCCATACGAAAAGCCGGCGGCACATCCCTGTAGGTTTGAAAACCACCGTTTTGGATATCATAGCCCATAGTCTCAAACTCGAAATAGGGTATAGTATATGGGCCGTAACCGGTAAGGTTGATACCCATTTTTCCGAAGGAGTTTTCCAGGTAGTATTCGTCTATACTGGTGTAATTGTTAAGCGCCTGGGGAGTATTAAGATAATCCGCCCACCACTGGGAAAACTCCGCGTCCGTAACGGCGGCCATCTCTTCCGGGGTAACGGATGCGTACTCGCCTGGGGTAAATGCGTCGGTAAGATAGCTTTTGTTAAACTTTTTGGCGGCAGCCACTATCAGTGCGCCGCTTGCCACCGGGTTCCTGGTGATCTCGTCTTCCATACCGCGCACACTGCCATCCGCTAATTTAACGGGGCCTTCCGCCTTATACATATAAAAGCCTGTGGGGTCGCTGTTTGGGGGCTGGCGGCTGATGAATTTGCGGTCCAGATACTCAATCATAACCAAACCGCCTTCGATCCTTCTGTTGTAGCTGGGGTTGTTGGGGTTATTGGGAACGGAGCTTTGGTCGACCGGCCTTGATAAGCTGGCAGGGTTAAGATCTGTCAACCAGTCTATCACAGGGTTGGGATGATAATCGTCCCAGGTAAGGTCGCGGTTAAGCACCCAGCTTTGGGGGTCTATGGGGGGCGGCACGGTATCCAGGGCCGAAGCGCTCATAAGCGGCGCGGCCACCATTATCAACGCTAACAATAGTCCTATCCAGAGCAGTTTTTTCATCGTTTTCGTCCTTTCTTAAAACAAAGTTTAGCGACCGGTGCAAAAAATCATTTCCCCTTCAGAATACGGCCACCTCCTTTCGTACATACGGCAGGCGACAAAGACGAAACATAAACTAACGGCCATACGCGCGCCGCCCGTATGCTACAGGCGGCATACCCGTAAACTAATCCACAACCAACTCCTGGCCGCGTTCGTCCATAACAGTAAGCTTGCTTAAGCGCAAAGCCACATACTGCCCGTAAGTAAAATCCACCATTTCTATTGTACCCACTACCTCTATCCAGTCGTTAGGCTCGGGCCGCTCGCCGTCGTACATAAATTCAAAACCATAGGGCCCGCCGTCGTCGCCGCAGCAACCGGGCGTTTTGCGGTAAACATTTTGTATAAACCTGCCGTTGTAATTTATATAATCCGCATACATGCCCTCCAGTATTATGGTTTTATCCCTATACTTTTCCGGGTTCGCCATAATATCTTCGCATTGGGCCATAAACAGCTTGTCTTTTATCCTTACCACATCAGTTCCGTATATCTCCGTAACAGGGGCGGCTTTTGCCACGGCTAAGGCGGGCTCTTCTGCCGCAATATCCGCCTGCGGGCTTAAAGCGGCGTCTGCCTCAAATTCCGCTTCCGGCGCAACAATTTGCGAACACCCGGCAATAAAACCGGTTATCAGGCATAAAATAAGCAAGGCTGCGGTCAGTTTCATGCTAATATCCTCCCAGTTTAATATCAAAAACCAAAAGTAAGCGGCAAATCGTTTTTAGTACAATAAAACGGCTTGTTGAGATTTTTTCTGTAACCGTGCAATTTAGGCGTTCAGTTTACGATATATATGATTACATTATATAAAACTTTATTTTAGTGGTCAATAATTATTTTCAATATTGTTAGTTTTAGCAATAAAATTACAATCAAACTGTTTACATTTTATGCAAACGCCTGGTAAAAAAGGCTATAAAACGCGGGACGAAAAGCATTACGCACCTTTGATATTTTATTTGCACGGCCTTTATATTTTGCAAAAACTGCGGTCTGTTGTGTAAAATTTATAAAAAATCTTAAATTTTTATGAATTTATTGATGAAATCAGTGACAGCTTTTATGGATGCATGTTATAATGATTTATATTTGCATATTATAGTGTAACCATTGCTAAAACAAGCGCCGGGAGGAGGAATTTCCCCTCATGTTAAGATTATTTACAGAATCGCTCGGCGCATTTTTGTTATCCCGCCTTTCCGGTATGCCGGAAAATCCTGTGATGTCTTTTTCCCTGCCGGGTGCTGTAAGCGGGCGAAACGCCTTGAACATTTTTTTGTCCGATATGGCGGAAAACGCCGAACTGCGATCCAATGAGCCGGAATACGACCGCTCGGAGTTCGGCTTTTTTGCGCTTAAACCGCCTCTTAGACTTAAGTGTACTTATATAGTTTCGGCCTGGCCCGCCACGGGGGATACAAACGAGGCCTCCCTTATACAGCAGGAGCTTTTAAGTGAGGCGTACAGGGTGCTTTCCTCCTTTTCCAAGCTGCCCGCGGCGTTTATCCCCGCACCGCTTAAGGCCGACGACCTTCCCGCTCCGGTTATAGAGTTTCCCAAAAACGTATTCCAAAACCGGCCGGAATTTTGGGTCTCCGCCGGGTGCGCCTTTCATACGGCGTTTTCTTTCTGCGCCACGGTCTCGCTCCCCGCTGTTCAGGAGAGCTACGATCATCTGGTGGAGGAAGTGCAAATAGGTTACCAATTAAAGTGATCGCCATCAGGATGTTTGTTATGTACCATTTGCCAAACCACAGCAAAAGAAGGAGGGGAAACAATGTCAGCATTTAATGTAGTAGAAAGGGCTCCGGGGGTGTATATGCAGGAGGAAGATATGCCGGGGCCGATTCCCGGCGTTTCCACCGGCGTTGCCGCCATTGTAGGCCCGGCGCTATCCGGTCCTATCAATACCCCGCTGTTCGTTACCAACTGGACTCAGTTTACCGAGGTTTTTGGAGGTTACAGCTACGATACGCCTGTATATGCGACCCATGCTGTGCGCGGTTTCTTTGAAAACGGCGGCAGCAGGTGCTGTTTTGTACGGGTAGGCACGGCGCGCTGCGCATCCCTTGCGGTAACGGATAGCTCCGCCAAGGGGTATCCGGTATTTATTGTTACGGCCCGCAACGAGGGCAAACAGGGCAACGGCATAAAGGTGGAAACAGCCCAAGCTCATCTTTGTGAGACCACCGCAGTACAATGCTCCGCCGTGGCGGAGGGGCTTTCCACCGATCAGCTAAAGCTTACCATGAAAGACGAGGATGACGCCAAGCTGTTTTGCGCTGGCGATGAGCTTCGCGTTTCCCAAGGCATTATTTCGGAGGAAGCACAGGTAGCAATGGTGGCCGGCGTTACCGTCATCCTAAAGACCGCCTTACTGGGCAAATTTGGCGGCGGCGGCATAAACGTAAGGCTGGACGACCCGCAGGGTAAAAAGCGGCTGCGGCTGGATAATACCGATAAGCTTGAGCCGGGCAGCTACCTGGAAATAAGCCAGGAAGCAGACGGGGAAGATATTAAGGTGTTCGGGCTGGTGGAGTCCTTGGACGGGCAAACCGTGCTGCTGCGCTCGGCGTTGCAGGGCGCCTTCAGCCTTAAGGATGGCGCTGAAGATATCTATGTAAAAAGCCTGGAATTCAGCCTGAAGATGGCCCAAGGCACTAAAGAGGATGAATACAAAGGTCTTTCCACCGTACCGTATCATTCGCGCTACTACGAAAAGGTTATTGGGGATGGCGGTTCCGTACCGGTGTTTATAACCCCCGCCGACCCGCCCAACCCCAGCCAGCCGCCGGATAACCTGCCCGACCCCACTTTTATAGGCACCCTTACGGGCGGCGTAAACGACAGCCTGGGCGGTATAACCCCGCAGGATTATAAAGACGCCATCACCGCTTTGGAAAAAGTACGGGTAAACATAGTCTGCGTACCGGACGCGTCAAGCTTTGACCCTAACGACCCCATAGTACAGTTAGCCCTGCTGGAACACTGCGCAAGCATGGGGGATCGCTTTGCGGTTTTGGATTGCGCCGCTAATCTTTCGGTGGGCAGCGCTATAGATCAGCGTAAACGCTTTGGTTCCAGCAGTTACGGGGCTGTCTACTATCCCTGGATAGAGATACCTCATCCCCTGGGCCAAGGCCGCGTAAAGGTTCCGCCCTCCGGCCATATAGCGGGGGTATATGCGCGTACCGACGATAAAAAGGGCGTTCATAAAGCGCCCGCCAACGAAGTTATTAACGGCAGCCTTGGCCCGGTAAGCATCCTTAATCATACCGAACACGGTTTGCTTAACGAATCCGGCGTAAACGCCATAGTTAATGTACCCGGCAACGGCGTCACCATTATGGGCGGGCGCACCCTTACGGATTCCAGCCAGACACAGTGGCGTTACATAAATGTGCGCAGATTGCTGTTATATGTGGAAAACTCCATACAGGAGGCCACGCGCTTTGCGGTATTTCTGCCAAATAACCCCTCTTTGTGGGCTACGGTAAAGCGTCAGGTATCCGACTTTTTAACCGGCGTATGGCGGGACGGCGCGCTCTTTGGCGCAACACCGGGAGACGCCTTTAAGGTAAAGGTTGACGAGGAGCTTAACCCGCCCAGCGTGCGCGCATTGGGCAAGTTGACTATAGAGGTGGTGCTGTACCCCGTAACGCCGGCAGAATTTGTGATCTTCCGCGTGATACAGCAACCCGGCGGCCCTTCCATAAGCGAGTAAGATAAGGGGAAAGCCCTACTCCCTAATCCCTAGTTTCCACTAATCACTGCTTTTAAAGGAGGATTTGTAATATGCGTAACGATCCGTATAGAAATTTTAGATTCCTGTTGGAAATAGATCAGATCGTGCAGGCCGGTTTTTCCGATTGCAGCGGTTTGGGCTCCAGCATAGAGGTGGTGCAGTACCGCGAGGGCGGCGACCCCGCTACCGTGCGCAAACTGACCGGCAAGGTAAATTACAGCGATATCGTGCTTAAATGGGGCGTAACCGATTCCCGGGAGATGTACGACTGGCATTTTAACGCCGTACAGGGCAATCCAAAACGCAAAAATTGCTCTGTGCTGCTTATGGGGGAAGACGGGGAGGAAAAAGTGCGCTGGAATTTCTATGAGGCCTGGCCCAGCGCCTGGAAGGGCCCGGATTTCAGCGGTTTGGGCAAGGATGTAGCCATAGAATCACTGACGCTGGTATGCGAGCGTATCGAACGGGGGTAAAAGGATATGGAAAATTTTATGGTGGAGTTTCCCTTTACCCTGCCCACCGGATACCTGGACGGCGACGGCGTTCTGCATAGGGAGGGTACTATGCGGCGGGCCACCGCCGCCGACGAGATAGTACCCCTAAAAGACCCGCGCGTGCAGTCCAACCGCTCTTATCTTATAATCCTGCTGCTTTCCCGTGTAATAACATCCTTAGGCGATGTGGCTATGATAACGCCCAAGGTTATAGAAAACCTGTACATAGCCGACCTTAATTATCTGCAAAACTTTTACAGCCAAATAAACGCGGCGGAAAACCCCTATTCCGGCGCCGTTTGCCCCCACTGCGGCAAGCCTGTTATCCCTATAGGTGACGCGCCGGGGGAATAATGCTCCGCTCGGCGGACCGGCTTTACGAGGAGGTAGCCTTTTTGGCCTTGCATCTGGGCTGGTCCTACGAGCGGCTGATGGAAATGGATCATTTTGAGCGGGAGCGTTGGATTTTGGAGACATTAAAGCTTACTCAAGGCGAAGGGAGGGAAAGCTATGAGTGAACCGGGCTCCCTTGCTGCCAAAGGCGCTGTTAAAACTGTGCAGCGCATGAGAACTATTGACGACAACAACCTCAGAAAGAACGCCAGCGAAAAAGACGCGGAAAAAACCCTGGCTAATGCCGATGCGATAATTGATAATAGCTGCGCCCCGCATACTATCAAGGCAGAGTGGCGAAATAATTTAACTAAAGCCTGGAACGAGTATATATCAAATTGGCATGGTGGACGGGATATGTCTTTTGCCGCTTTAGATTTTGATCCTCATGCCGGCCATGCTACTTTCCTTATAGCCGATCAGGCTACCATTGACATTAGATACAGTGAAGAGAAATTTGAATATATTGCAAAACTGCTTATA
>WRIA01000003.1 GCA_009782975.1 Clostridiales bacterium | reverse complement strand
GGTTTACCCGTGCTGCTTGCCTTTAATATGGCCTCATATTTACCTGCTGTAAGCCCCGCAGCTATATCAAGTTTCTTTGTATCTTTGTTCCATGTGATCTTACCGTCGCCTGATGCCTTTGTGACCTCCGGCGCGGGATCGCCCGTAACGGTATAAGCGCCCGTCGAAGTCGCCGAGTACCCGGTTGTGAGGCTCATCGCTGTCGGTCCGGTAATTGTGGGCGCAATAGACGCTGCCGCTGTTACGGTGATGGTCAAGGTGGGGCTTGTCCCGCCGCTGAAATTAAAAGTAAGCGTGTGAGTGCCTACATCAAGCGTGTTGAGATAAGCGGCTTTAAGCGTCATGGAAGTCATACTGTTTATGACGAAATCCGTATCCGGTTGAAGCGTGAAGTCGCCATTTTTGATATTCTGCGGGCTATGCCCGGCCGTATCCCCGCTTATTGTAATATCTCCGCTGTTGCCTTTTTCAAAGGCCACAGACGTCGGGCTAAGGGTTGCTCCGGCCGAGGATTGCTTTACTACATCCCACTTACCGGTGGTGGTGTTGCATTTCTTGATAGTGGTAGCGTCGGCTGTAACCACATATATGTCGACATCTTTACTCTTCGCGGCATTCAAAATTACGTCTGAATCCCAAGTGCCGCCCGCAAGTATCGGCACACCAAGACCCATGGAATCGGCCTGCTCGAATATCAGAACACCGGCTTCCGTTTGAACTGGTGCGAAAATAACATCGGCTCCCTGAGCTCTTGCGTTTAACAAGTAGGTGCTGAAATCAGACGTGCCCGTAGGGAATGATTCGTAAACACATTTCGCGCTGCCAAACGCTTCTCTGAAGGAGCTGCATAGACCTGTAGAGTAGGCGTCTCCTAATTGAGCCAAACAATAAGCCTTTTGGGCGGCAAATTGTTCTTTCGCAAAGTTTGCCATAACAGTTCCCTGATCCGCCGCGCCTGCCGTCAGCGGGAAAGCCGCAAACAGGCCGAACGCCATCATCACCGTAAGCAGGGTTGATAAGAGCCGTCTCGATTTCGTTTTCATATTATTACATCTCCTCTTTACTTGTATTGGGCAAAAAGCGTATGCCTGAAATTTCGGAAGCAGCCCGATGTAACACTCTAATTCGACGCATACATTGTACCACATAAACAAACCGCGCCACAAGTAGAAAAATATTAATTTTTCGGTTAATTATTCATAACACATTACATTTATGGGCTTGTTGAAATATCATTACCGCCGCCCCTATTATCCTTTTGCTTTTGCCATATAAAAACCCCCTCCGGCACCGTAAAGGCGCGGCGGGGGGTTTTTATGACAGGTTACATAGACCTTACTTTGGCTGCCAGCTGCCTGTCCGCTTCCAGATGGGCATCCACCGTAGCGTCCATCAAAGCGCAATAATCCGCCACGCAGCTTTCTATACCGGCTTTTATCTCCGCCTTTACCTTGGTAAATTTTTCCATAAACGCCGCGCCGGATTCGCCCTTCCACCAGGACTGCACATTATTTACTTCCCTTTGCAGCCTTTCCAGGCTGGCCACGATATTTTCCCGCTCTGTGTTAAACTTTTTTTTCGACGCTTCTTTTGCCTCTATAGAAACCTGTATATCCGCGTTTGTTGCCATATTCTCACCTCCTTTATACCGCGTTTATTGTATATAAACAGCAATCTTTGTCTGCTGTCTGCTTAAGCCTTCTTATTTGTTTTTACAGCAGGCGGATATCCGCCGCCGCCTTTATACCGGCGTATTTGTTTTTAAGCACCAGGTAGCCTTCCCCAACGGCAAATTCCTTTTTTTCGTAGCTGCCGTAGGGCATCCTTACATTAAATACGCCCTGCTCTTTAAGGCTGCCTAATAAAACGCCGCATTGCGCGTTTTTAAAGGCCTTTACAAAGCTGTCGTAGGAAACGCTGATGTCACTGTTATTGCCCGCGGCCCAGATAGATATTTTTAGGCCGTACTCCTTTTTGGCTATCCTTTCCAGCAGGTCAAGCAGAGGCCCCGCGCTTTTTTCAACAAAATCCGCCAGATCGTCCACTATAAATACTATATGCTCCCAGCTATCCTTTAACGCGGATATATCCCGGCCGTTTTTGCGGTATTCTAGCATTTGTGTGCGGCGGTCCTGCAGCAAAGCGTCTATTTCCTCCGCAAACGCGTATTCGTCGCCCATACCCCCTATATCTGTCACATTATCCATGCCCAGCAGGGGATAAAGGCCGGATGAGGCGCTGTCTTTTATATATACCCTGGCGCTTGCAAGGCCTAAAAGCAGACCGGCCAGAGAAACAAGCAGGGTACTTTTGCCGCAGCCGGGTTCGCCCGTTACCAGCAACAAATGGTTGATATCCAGATCCAGTGCGGCGGGCTGTAAATTATCGTTTAACAACCCAACATTTATAACGCTGCTGTAAGTATGCCTGTTTAAATCAAATATATCTACGACATCCGGCATCTGCGGTATGGGCAAGGCCGGTCTTATGCGCCCTACTTTTACAAAGGAAGCGAATACTTCCAGTATATCCTCCGGGCTTTTTTCCCTAAAGCGGCAGCAGGCCGCTTGGAACTCCAGCGGGGGATTGTTGCGCAGCAGGGCGCGCCCGGCATTTTTCGCGGGCTCCAAACCATGACATCTGCCCACTATGGCCTCGTAATCCCCTTTATCGTTCATTTCGAAGGTCACCGCCATTTTAAAATTGGCGGAAAAACGATAGGCCCTTTCCTGATTGGCGGCGGCAACTATATATATGCCGTATTTAAAGCCTTCCCGCGCCAAAGTTATCATTTGTTCGGCGATATTATCGTAAACCTCCGCCAAAGCGGTGTAATTATCCAGCAGAACGAATACCGCCGGCATCCGTTGCCCGGATGTTTCCTTAAACCCGGCAAAACTATCCGCGCCGGCGCTTAAAAAGGCTTTTTTTCTTTCCTCTATCATGCGGAATATAAAGACCATAAATTGATTTAGCCTGTGTTCTTCCTCCACCGTAATTACGCCGCCTATATGGGGCAAGGCTTCCCATCGCTTAAAGGCGCCGCCGCCGAGATCCATTACATATATGCTGACCTCCTGCGGGGTATAGCTATGGGCCAACGAGAGACAAAGGGTCTGCAAAAACACCGTTTTTCCGCTGCCGGGCATACCGTAAACGAACAAATTACCGTTTGCCGTAAAATCCAGAGCCAGCTTATCCTGTATCTGATTACGAGGGTCGTCGTAAATGCCCACCACCGGCTTTATAGCTGTCGGTGTGTCTGCGGCGCACTTCCTCCATTCCCCTGTCTTATAATCGAAACCGCCGTTTGTATCCAGTATATCCTCTAAATACAGGCTTTCCTCCAAAGGCGGCGGCCAGGGGCCCGGCAGCGCGGATAAAGACATATTTGCAGCAGTATTCATAATATGCTCTGTCATGGCTTTAAGCTGGCTGGGCAATTCTGTTTCGGTAATTTTTTCCTCCCTTTGCGGGTAAACTTTATCGCAGCGCCCGTTTAGGGCCACTTTGTAAATATGATGTTCTTCTTTTCGCGTTTTTTCGTTTAAAGGGTCGATATCCGCGCCGGAATAGGCCGATTGAAACATCTCGAAAAACTCGTCATTGCCCACCTGTATATAGGCCCGGCCCGGCTCCTTTATATAGGCGGCATCGTCCCTTTTTATAACATCCCTGCTATCTCCGGCATCCTGTACCTTAAGGCATATTTTGAATTTGGAGTTGCTCCATATCTGATCGTCAACTATGCCGCCCGGCTTTTGGGTAGCCAGTATCAGATGCACGCCCAGGCTGCGCCCTACCCGCGCCGCGCTTACCAGCTCCTTCATAAACTCCGGCTGCTCTGCCTTAAGCTCGGCAAATTCGTCGGCTATCATTATAAGATGAGGTATGGGCAAAGCGGCCCCGGCATTGTGATACAGCTTTTGGTATTTGTCTATGTTGTTTACGCCGTAATGGGAAAATGTTTTTTGCCGCCTTTGCAACTCGCTTTTTATGGAGATAAGGGCCCGGGCGGTTTGATTGCCCCCCAGGTTGGTAATTGTCCCCACCAGATGCGGCAGGCCTTTAAAGGCATCCGCCATACCGCCGCCTTTATAATCTATCAAAACAAATACCACGTCGTGGGGGTGATAATTAATGGCCAGCGAGATCATCAAAGACTGCAACATCTCGCTTTTGCCGGAGCCGGTGGTACCGGCCACCAGCCCATGAGGGCCAAAGCCTGTTTCGTGCATATCCAGGTAAAACAATTCCCCGCCCGCGCGGGCCCCTACAGGCACGCTCATGCCCATATAAGTCCTGTTATTAAGCCATTTGTCCCGCAGGTCTATTTCCTCCGGCGTTTTTATGCCGTACATACGGTTCAAGGTTATGTATCTGGGCAGACCAAAGTGAGAAAAAGAGCTTTTTATCCTTAAGGATGCCAGCTGCCTGCCGACGAAACCAAGCTTGCTTTCGTCCACCTTGTCGGGGGTAAAAGTGGCTTTACCGCCATGATCTTTATTGCTTATCTCGTGGGCTTTAGCACCGGTTACTATAACCGTTTTACAGTTCATAGGCAAATAGGCCTTGTTACCGGCCAAAAACAAGCTGGAAACGCCCAGGTCTTTATTAGGTTCGTACAGATACTTTGCTATGGGCTCTTTATCCAGAAGGGAGCTATCATCCACAACAAACACATAATGGGGCAGCATAAGCGGGGCAGAGCGGGAATCGTCTTTTTTGCGAAGCTCCCTGCCGCGCAGTATATCGTAAAGAACAGCCAGTGTTTGATGGGTCATTACGGCGCCGCAGGAAATAAAGCGTATCTTATATTCCGCATCCCAGACATGGGGCAAAAACCTCATCCAGGACAATTTTTCCACGTTTTCTTCTTTAAGCAACAGCACTATATTTACGTCATCATAACCGTGATTGGTTACAAGTTGCGTCATAACAGCGTTAAGCAAGCTTATTACACGCTCGTTATCCCCCGCTATACCGCAAATCTCGCCATTATATATATCCAGGCATACCGGAACATCATTTACTTTTTCGAAATCCAGGGCTATTTTTTCCGGTTCCCCGGCCAAAGGGTCTTCCTCCAGGTCGAAACGCTGCCGCTCGCAGCATAATTTTACCGCAAAGGGCACATTGCCCATGCCTGCACGCGCGGAAAGAAAATCGCTGTGGGCCGGTGTTCTTTCCCATAATTTGCTATCCGTGTTTCGTATGCGGGTAACGCATACTTCCGGGTCCGGGTTCATCTCGCTCATGGCCGCGGCCTGAAGTTTTGTTTGCATGGTCAGTTCCGCCCGTATATCCGATATATATTGCAGGTAGCGGCTTTCCCGCAGTTCCTTGCTTGCCCGGTATTTTTTGTTTTGCCGGGATACGGATATAAGAGAATTTATCAGCGCCGCTATTGTCATTGCCAGTGAGATAAACATAAACGAGCTGTGGGCGCTCATCACCACGAATACCGTAACGGCTATCATGATAAGCGGGGGCAGAATTATGCTTAACCAGGATATCTCCGGCTTTTGCGGCATTGGCGGAGGGGATCCTATATTTTTTTCTCCCGCGGGCATTTCCGGCAAAAAGCGTGGCTGCCGCGTAAATTCCTTTTGTGCCATGGCCTATATCTCCCTATATTTTATGATACCCGCTAAAAGCATACGCCGCGCTTATTACAGCTTTGAGGCTATTTTTATGCTTTGCCCGCTTAGGCTTTTACCGTTGGCGTGTATAGTTTTCAACTGTTTGTTGAATTCCTTTAAATGATCGCTGAAGGCTTCCATATCCTTGATATAGAGGGAAAAGCTTTCCGCAAAGGCTTCTTGGGTGTCGCCCTCCCAACCTTGGCGCGCCAAACTGTTTGCGGTATTCCGGGCGACATTTATGGCCCGGCCTATATCCTGTATTTTTTTGCCGGTAAACACTATTATATCTGTATTAAGTTGTTCTAAATCCAGGTAGATATCCTGTTGCGCCATTGTTATGACCCCCGCATCTGTGTTAACCCCGCTGTTTCAGCATTTCGTGATGGCGGCGATCCTCGTTTTCGTAAGCGGCGCGCTTGCCGCGTATCCGCGCCGATTCCCCGCAGCGTTTGGCCTGGGCATTACTTATCCGGCCTTCCTGATTTTTTTTCATCGCGGCCAAACGCGTTTCTATTCTTGCCATATCGCCTACAAAAGCCGCTGCCGCCAAATCTTTGCCCAAAGAGGAAATAAGCCGGTCGCAAAGATCGCAGGTTTGCTGCGCAGCGTTAAGCTCCCGCGCCATATCGCTTTCCAAAAGCCGTATATCCTGCCCGCATTTTTGTATCTCCTTGCAACGGCAAGTCATAATAATTACCTCCGCGTCTGGCTATCCTTTACCGATTTGGCCAGTTGGCTGTCCATATCTGCCGATAGCTTTTCCACTTGCCTGATATCCAGAATAAACTTACCCAGCTTTGCTATGTTAAGCTCCAAACCGGAGATAATACTTTGGGAACGCTCCGCAAAAGCGCAGCCGGCCTCGCCCTTCCAGGTTTCCCCCATAAATTCGTATTTTTGGGACATCTCGCCTTTATAGCTTTTAAGCATATCCAGAACATCTTGCAGCTCCGCGGCTGTCTTTTGAAATTCCGCGTGGGATACCTTTACTTTATCCGCCAATTTTTACCCCTCCCTTTATTCAATGGATAAATGTGCCCATTGATCTGTTTCAGGAATGTTTCACGTGAAACATTTATGTTTAAACCGCCTTTATTAGCTGGCGACCGGCTTGTATGGATATGTTTCACGTGAAACATTTGCGGTAAGCGTCGTGTTTTTGCTTTTGCGTTTTTTAGCGGTCGTCGTACATGGAACCGCTGACCGTTACTTTAAGGGCATCCAGATTGAACCCTTCCATTGTAAGCGCGCCGTTGCTCCCGCGGTGGTCAAACGCTAATTCCATAGGCTTTACCCTGGCACGTACCGTGTATTCCCCGTTTTTCATATTTACATGGGTATATAGTTTGCCCGCCGGAACCTCTACCTTAAAAGATATTACCGTGGTTTCCTCCACCAAATATATATCCTGCCCGGATACGCTATCATCCGTGCGCTCCATATACCTGTACTTTCTATAACTCTCCTCCGTGCGCGATTCCCCGTACCCTTCCATAGCCTCCTTGTACAGACCGCTTACCTCCAAAACCGCGTCCTCCTCCCTGGCCGCTGTAGTTGCCAGCCAGGCGGTATCTTTGTCCGTGGGCCCCGCATCTATCACCAGCAGGCCGTTGCCGTCGGTGCCCCACTTTATCTCCCCCAGCCTGGAGGGCTCCATATCCTTTCTTACATAAAGCAGGGCGGAATCGTAACAGAAGGCTTTTTTTACTTTATCCACCAGCTCCGCGTGTTCTTCTGTTTTGCTTTCGCTGTTTTTGTACTGCGCCGTATAGACCGTGCATTTGTATTCCCCCACCGGGTTGAAATAATATCCCGATTTTATGGGCCAATCATATTTTTCCCGCAGCAGCTTGTCCGTGGCGAATACCGCGTGTGTGTAATTTGCCTTAACGGCGGCCTTGTCCGGCCCGTACAGTTCCTCCATGGTTTTAACGGTCTCCCAGGTAAGGGTGGCGCTGCTTTGGCCGGTAAAGGCGCGTATGTATTGCCCCGGCACGCTTTCCCAGCCGTATTCCTCGTCGTTTTCGTCCAGATGGCACATCCAGCGTACCACATTAAAATCGTAGTTTTCGCCCTTCCAAAACAGATCGAACTTATCCTCCGAATCCTTGCCCCCGGGCAGCCTGCGCTTTTTATGTTTTTCGGCGAAGATATTCATAGCGCCGCTATCGAAGGGCTTTTCGTAATTAAGCGGTTTTTGGTAAGGCAGCTCCTCCAGGCCGTTGTAAACATCAAAGGCGTATGACCGCTCATCGTCTATGGCGCCGAAATGCCCTATGGCCGTGCCGGTTATCCTGTCTTTTTCGCGCGTTCCGTCGGAATAACGGGTCGTTACGGTATAATGATAATCCCTGCTGGCCGAGCCGTAGCCGGTTATCCTGCCACTTTCGCTTAAAGGAACAAGGTTGTCGCCAAAATACCCTCCTTTGGGGTCGTCGCCGAAATCCGCCCTATCCAGGGTGGCCGTTATTTGCGGGTTACGTATAAAACTGTTTTGCGGAGCGTTTACAGCAGGATTATTTTTTACCTCAAAATTATTGTAGATATCCGGGGGACCGGAAACATTTTCCACAATAAGGCCGCCGGTAGCGTTGCCATCCCAGGTAACTGACCTGGCGGCGGATATGCTTACGGAAGATCCCAGGCTGAAGTATAAATCCTTGGTCAATATCCAAGGCGGGATGTTTTCCAGCGCTACCACCAGGTTTTCCAGCGTAAGGATATTGTTATCGTAATTTATTTCCTCAAAGGCCCTGTTTGGGTTTATTTCCGCAGTTATGGAAAGCAAACCGCTCTTTGGTGCGGTAAACCAGAATTCCACCGTCTTAACATCCCTGCCATCGGGGTCCCCCTTATGCTTTAGGCCGGTAACGGTAGTTACGCTTTCTTTTATGCCCGGTATAGTTACTTTAAGTTGGGGGTCATGCTCTGTTACGCCGTAATTGGCTACCGTTACAAAGACTGTGGCCGTGCCAAAGGGCTCAAGATCCCCGCAATCTATGCTGACGACCGCCACGTCCTCCATATTTTCCAAAAAGAAGGTCAATTCCAGCGGATACCAAAACCACAGACCTATATCGGCTCCTTCCTCAAAGCTGCCGCCACTGCCTATCCTTACTTCGCCGGAGTTGCGATAGATAACATTATCGTCCTTCCAAATGCCTATCTCGAAGGGCCGCTTGCCGTCCTGATGGCCCGTAAGGTAGCCGTTGGCATCCTGTATCTGAGAGAAGTGTATCCATTTTTTTTCCGCACATTCCTCCAATTCTTTTTGTATCTCCTTTTGTTGTTGGTAGGAGAGGTTTTGCCCTTTTTTAAACAGATCCGCATCGTTTATAAAGGTGGAGGTAGAGCCCAGGGGCTTTCCGTCAAGATCGTATATGCCATGAGGATTTGTACCGTAACGCGGTTCCACCAGTGGTATTGCTTTATCAAAACGGTCTATTATCTTATGATAATAAACGTCCTGATGCATTTGCGCCCGGGGATAGCAGTTTATATAAAGGCGATCGTCTTCCAGCCTGTATTGCAATGGCCCCCGCTCCAGGTAGAAGAGCATATCCGTTTGCAGGCCCCAGGCGGCTTTGGCGGATACCCCTACCGTGTAGCCCTCGTTTATTTTATCCGCCACCTCGTCGGGGAGCGCCATATTGAATTCCCATTCCCGCTCCAATGCCTGTATCAAAATATCCTCGTCCGTAAGGTTTTTGTCCGCGTCGATTATTTTACCGCTTACCTCCTCCTTCCAGGAACCGTCTGTATTGCGCCAGGGGCTTATAACAAATTCATGTGTGATGTTTAGCAGTATCTCCCGCCCTTTTGGCGGTGTATCCGGCAGCAAAAGCCAATATCCGTCCCCTGCCATATGGCCATCTTCCGCCGCCGCACCGGCCGGGTCTTGCCCGCACGGCCATATGAAGAACAAAACAAGCATAGCCGTTAACGCCACGGCAAGCTGCAACAGGCGGCCTTTTGCCGATACAGATGATAATTCAAACATTTTTACTGCCTCCTAATGTTCACCACTGAAATATCTGAGAAAAGTCATAAAACTTATGTGAGGCATTTATTTCTTCAATATAATCAAATACGTTTATCCTGTTATCGTAGATGGAATAAAACGACCAGAGTATTTCAAAACTTTTTTTATCGTATTCTTTGTTGGTATGACCGGGAGCTTCGACCATCATAATTATTTGAACATAGTTTATCTGGTCCAGGCTGTTCATGCCCTTTATCTCTTCCTTAAACGTGCCTTTATCCGGCAGATCCATGTCTGTTTTAAAAGGGTACGAGCTGTAACTGGCAATTGGCAGACCGGAACCTTTTTTAAATTCTACCGCTATATTAAGGTTGTTTTTGAATCCTTCCGGCACCTCCGCCACTTCGCCCTCGAAGTAAAACTTGCCGCCTTCCATATAAAAGCGCAGGCTACGCAGGTTTTTCATCAGATATTGCTCTGCCTTGGCCAGCTTCATACGCCCGTCCGCCGCCACATCCGCAGCCGGGTCGAAGGTTATCTCGCGCAGGCGGTAACAGGGATCCAGCAACCTTACCAGCATAGTGGAGGCTTCCGCTCTGGTGGCCTGCCGCCCTCCGCCAAAGCTGCCGTCCGGGTAGCCCGTTACCAGACCTTTGGCATAGGCCTGGGCTATATAGGGCCGGTAACTTTCGCTTATATCCGCAAAATCCGCTATATTAGCCGTATAACTTCCGGTGTCGGGTACAGGCGCTTCCTTTTGAACATATTGGGTGGCGCGGGTCATTATCTTAGCCATCTCCTGCCGTATTATGGGCGTATTCCAGGTATCCGGGGCGAACTCTCCGGCTTCCAGCAGGCCGTTATCCTCCGCGGCTTGTATTATATTAGCCGCCCAATGCTGACCGGCGGGTGGTGCTTGAGGTCTGCCCTGCAAAGCGCCCACCGTAAGCGCTACAAATTCCGCCCGGGTTATGCTGCGTTCCGGGCCAAAAGCGCCGTCCGGGTAGCCGGTTATAGCACCCTCGTAGGTAAGGCGCATTACAAAGGTGGAGGCCCAATGGCTTTGAGGTACATCAGGGTACTTTTGTATTTTGGAGGTTACGCGGTCACCCGCAGGTATATATATTCTTTCCGGCTCTTTTTCCTCCGCCGAAACAACGCCGCTTACGATTAGCGGCAGACACAAAGCCAAAATGCCCAAAAATGCCGCTACGGTTTTCTTCGCAATAAAATTTTTCAATTCGGCGCCTCCTTTAAAGTTTAATCGACCAGCGGTCCGGATATGTTTCACGTGAAACATTTTAGGCCATACCGCTTCTGTTAGCTGGCGACCGGCGTATAAACGAATGTTTCACGTGAAACATACCGATTATTTTGCTCAACTTTGACCACCCGCTGTCATAAGGGCAAAGCAGGTAGCAAGCGTATGCTGCGGCCGCCGGATAAAGGCATTTTATACCAGGCATTTTTATCGTTTTGGTTTAAAAAATACAGGTGATCCTCTATTATATGCAGTTTCTCCGCCCTTTCCCCGCAAAACCTTATAGCGCCGCCGCCTTCCGTATGCAGCCTTACTACGGAACAATCATCCGTAAGATCGGCTGCGTAAATGTAGCGGCCTTCCACTGCCAGGCTTTGCGTTTTTACGCGGCCTGCTTTATCGGGCGTACGCTGCCCGTCCTTAAGGACGCTTAAGGCAAAATTGTGGGAGACGTCGGCAAATACCGGCCCCAAAGCGCTGTACGCCAGGCATAAAGGGATATGCTCCGTAAGCAGATCGCCTTTGCCGCCGTACAAACCGAACCTTAAGAGCCCTTTGGCAGAGGCGCAATAGAACGCCCCTTCCCAAAGGATAAAAGAGGATACCCGCTCCCTCATCACAGGGGACGTTTTACCGGTTTTAAGGTCTAGCTCATGTATAAGGCTTTCTGTTTCGTCCAGAAAGAACAGTCTGTCATCAAAGACCGTTATATATCCGCAAGGCCTTTTTAACAGGCAATTTTCGCTTAAGCTTTCCGTATCCAGGCAATACAGGTAGTCCTTATCCCTTTGGTCGCTGTAATAAAGGCTTGTGCCAAGAGTGGCGGCAAACCACATCAGGCCCTCTATCCTACCTGCTACGCCACACTCTTCGTCCAGGATATATGTGCCCCGATAATTTTCCAGATCGCATACATACAGGCGGCCTTTATGTTTGGTTATAAGCGCTCCGTTGGAGATATTCACAACAATCCGCTCCTTCGCGCGTAGTTTTAACACGATTTTACGCGCACAGAATCATAGTATGGTCAGCAAGGCTCCCTGCCCCACGCCCTCCGCGTCCAGAGTCTGGCTGTTATCCAGTATTCTGCCCAAAGGTTCCGCCTGTATCTTGCTGCCCGGAGCCAGGCCGCCTTTTGTTATAGTTGTAAGCATTTTTAAAAGTTCTTCGCCGGTAACAAAGGCCGGTATTTTAAGATCCAGTTGCGTCTTGCCCGGCATTTTTAAGGTTATAAATATGTATCTCATAACAACACCTCAGTTAAATACTTCCATAGTATAGGCGCGGCTGCTTGTCAGTTGATAGCCGATGCCGCCGGGGCTTTCGTTAAGAAGCCTCATATAGCCTT
>WRIA01000002.1 GCA_009782975.1 Clostridiales bacterium | reverse complement strand
AGAAAGCTTACCGCCATATAAAAGAAGGTGACGCCCAGTGTTATAGAGCCCTCGTTGCCCAGCACGGGCAAGGTGGTAGCCAAAATCTTGCGTGTACGCGCTCCGTCGAAGGAGAACAACTCCCGCCACCGGCCGGCTAAAGGGTGTTCGCGGCTACTGTAAAGAAAGATCATCAGCATGATAAGCTCCAGGCTGCGGGCTATCACCGTGGCTATGGCCGCTCCTGTAACACCCAGGCGCGGCATACCGAAATTACCGAAAATAAGACCGTAATTCAGCACTGTATTGGTTCCCAGGGCAAGGGCGTTGATGATGGTCGTGGCCCGTAAACGCCGGATGGCCCGGCTGCTGAAACTGGTGCAAAAGGAATAGGCTACCAACGGGTAGGAAAAAAGAGCTATATTAAGGTATTGCCGCCCCAGCTCCACCACTGCCGGATCCTTAACAAACAAGGAAAGCAGCGGCCGCCCGGCGCTTGCGGCCAGCAGCATAAAGAGCGCGGCCACGCTGAGCATGGCCGTAAGAGCCAGCCCATATACGCGGCGGATATTTTTGGTATCCCGTACACCCCAATATTGGGCTATATAAACGGAAAATCCGCTTATAAGGCCAAAGCACAGCATACCGAACACGCTATATATGCGGTTGGCCGCGCCCACAGCGGCCAGCTCACTTACGCCCAGGCGGCCTATCATCAGCACATCCACCAGATTAAGGCCTATGCTGATAAGGTTTTGCAGCATCACGGGCAAAGCCACGGTAAGCATTACGGAGGTATATTCTCTATTCCAGCGCGGCCGCGCCGGGCTTAAGATATTCATAGGGGTAACAATTCCTTTCCAAATAGTATTTGCCAATTATACCACACTAAAACAAGAAAGGAAAGCAATAAATGTATGTTAAAATCGTCTGTTTTATGCCGCGGGCAAGAAGGGTTTTAAGCGATCCGTACAGAATAACGGATATAGGGAGGTGGGCGCGTGGATAACGGGCAGTCTCCATTAAGCGGGCATCTGGCGAAGATCAT
The DNA here is from genome assembly GCA_009782975.1 of Clostridiales bacterium. The sequence continues at coordinate 12,690 of WRIA01000002.1, read as the reverse complement.
ATTACAAGAGGAAGAAATAATCCTTCGCGTGGAGGCGCTTGCAAGGCAAATAACCGACCATTACCGGGCCCGGCCACCCGGTGAATTGGTGGTGGTGGGTATATTGCGCGGCGCTGTAGTGTTTATGAGCGATCTTATCCGCCGCTTGCCTTTGGCGTTGACCATAGATTTTATGGCCATCAGCAGCTATGGCGGTTCTACAGTAAGCTCCGGCGCGGTGCGTATCCTTAAGGATATATCCGAAAGCATAGAAGGCAAGCATGTGCTGGTGGTGGAGGATATCGTGGATACCGGTCTGACCTTAAACAGCCTGCTGGACGTATTGCAGGCCCGTAAGCCCTTAAGCCTTTCCGTATGCGCTCTTTTAAACAAGCCTTCCCGCCGCAAGGCGGAGGTAGCGGTGGATTTTTGCGGTTTTGATGTGCCCGACGAGTTCGTGGTGGGCTATGGCCTGGATTATGCCGGGCAATACCGACATCTGCCCTATATAGGCGTATTGAAGCCTGAAATATATAATAATATTACGCCGGCAAAAAAATAGAGTAAACAAAAAGCCGTTTAAAAGCCATATGTTTTGTTGCCGGGGTAAATAATATAAGGAAAAGGAGATGATAGCCATGCAGGGAGCGGAAAATATCACATGGGAGCACTGCCGGGCGGTCACGGAGGAATTGCTGGGCCGCCTGGAGGAGTTGAATGATGATTTTATAGCCGGGTTAAACAGGGGCAAAGGTATTTATATCATTACCTATGCCGGTACAGAGCTGGGTGGCGGCAGCCTGTGGGGGGAACAAAAGCCCAAAGTGGTCTTTATAGGCAAAAGTAAGTCTAACAGCTCGCGCCATTTTATAAGCGGCAGTACAGGTTCATCCACCGTCCGCCGTTCGCTTGCCGCGTTGTTAGCAAGCAAGCTGGGGCTTGTTCCCATACCGCGTTCCACGGATGAAGATGATAATGACCGTTATGACAACTATATGCTGGATCCTGAAAGTGAAGATAAGCTTACGGAATGGATGCGCGGCAATTTTACCGCCGCCTTCCACGAAGTTGCAGAAGATATAGTGGAGATCACACAAAAAGCTCTTATACAATACAGCGTGCCCATGTTCAATTTTCAGAATAACCCGGAGAACAAGTACGGCGCGGAGATAAAAAAATACCGTCACCGTCTGGCGGAGGAAGCGCGTCAGAACGATAAATAGGGCTTGGAACATAAGGGGAACGGCTAAAAAGCCGTTCCCCTTTAAAGTGCCTGGAAGGTGATAGCAGGTAGCAAATAGCTATAATACCGGTTAGAAGGGCAATCGCGGTTGAGCGTTGAGAGTATCCGCTGCGAAGCAACCCTTAAGCCACAGCGGGTAGGCCGCCGCGCCCACCATGGCCGCGTTATCGGTACAATAGGCAGGGGGCGGGTTAAGGGCGGTAAGCCCTGCCTGACGGGCGCGTTCCCCCACAAGCTCCCGCAGGCGGCCGTTGGCGGCCACCCCGCCCGCTAAAACCAGGGTATTCAGCTTAAGACGGCAAGCAGTGGCCACAGCCCTTGCCGAAAGCACATCGCAGATGGCCTCCTGGGCGCTGGCGGCTATATCGCTTACCAATTGCTCCGTAAGCGATTCCCCTTGCATCTGCCGCCGGTTGAGTTCGTTAAGCACTGCCGATTTTAAGCCGCTAAAGCTGAAATCGCAGGGGTTTTCCAGGCTGGCCCGGGGAAAAGCGCAAAAATCGCGCTTGCCGTTGCGGGCCGCTTTTTCTATTTCCGGGCCGCCCGGATAGGGCAGGCCCAGAGCGCGGGCTATTTTATCGAAGGCTTCTCCGGCCGCGTCATCCAGACTTTGCCCCGCCAGTTCGTAACTATCTTTTTGCACCACAATAAGCCCGCTGTGGCTGCCGGAAGCTACCAGTGCCAGATAAGGCGGCTTAATCTTGCAGACAAGGTTGATGGCAGCGATATGGGCCTGCCAGTGATGCACAGCTATCAAGGGTTTATCCAGGGCGAAGGCCAGGGCCTTGGAATATGATACCCCTACCAAAAGCGGCCCCGCCAGACCCGGGCCGGCGGTAACGGCTATGGCATCGGCTTGCGCCAGAGTAATTCCGGCCTCCTGAATAGCGGCCTCCGTTACCGGCGTTATGGCCTGTAAATGATGGCGGGAGGCCAGCTCCGGCACTACGCCGCCGTAAAGGCGGTGTATATCTATCTGGGAAGCGATGATATTGGATAGCACTCGCCGGCCATCCTCCACTACCGCTGCCGCTGTTTCATCGCAGCTGCTTTCTATAGCCAAAATAAGCGTCATTTCCTAGTCTTTTGCCTCCAAATCTGCCCACATTATCACGGCGTTTTCCCGATCATTATAATACCCCGGACGTACTCCCGCGCTGGTAAAGCCAAATTTGCGGTACAGCTCCCGCGCCGCCGCATTGCTTTGGCGCACCTCCAGCGTCATGGCCGTGCCACCCAGGGCGCGGCAGGCCGTCATTAAATGCGCCACCAGCAGTTTTCCCAAGCCTTTGGAGCGAAAATCGGGATGCACGGCCACATTGGCGATATGCCCCTCCGTAAGTATCTGCCAAAAGCCGCCGAAGCCCAGCAAACGCCGGTCGAGAAAGCAGCCGTAATAATGGGCCAGTTCGTTTTCGGCAAGCTCATAGCGGTAGGATTCGCGGCTCCAGGGATCGGTAAAACTTAATTGTTCTACCAGCAAAACATCTTCCAAATGCGCCAAGGTAAGGCGTTGCAAAACCGGTTCAGCCATACCGTACGGCCTCCCGCCTGTTTTCCTCCGCTGCGGCAGGGCGCAGATAAGCCGGCTCCAGCAGCACCGGGTCGGCAAAATCTTTGACCAGGTATTTTTTACGCCCCAGTAAGGCCGCTGCTCCGGCCAAAAAGCTTTGACGCTGCTCCGGTGCTTTAAGCACCTTTTCTCCCAACAGGTTTGCCAGCTGTCCTTCCGCTTCCGCCAAGCCTTCGCCGCAAAAAAGGACAGGGACGTTATACTCAGAGGCCAGGGGAGATAATATGGGTTGTGAAGAAAAGTGCGGAAGAGGCGCCTTTCTTTTTATCAATAAAAGTTCCGCCAGTGCCTCCGGTGTTATCAGCATATCATCCAGCAGGCGTTCTCCCTCCGCAAACAAGGCCGCGTACAGCTCGCCCCGCCTTGCGTTAAGGATGGGGCATATAAGATGCCCCCGCTCGGAAGCGCCGTAGGCCAAGGCTTCCAGGGTGCTAACGGCGATAATGGGTTTAACCAGCGCCTGCGACCAAGCCTTGGCTGTGGCTAAGCCTATGCGCAGGCCGGTAAAGGATCCGGGGCCAACGGTGACGGCCAGGGCGTCCATATCGGTCAGTGTTAATCCGGTAAGGGATAGCAGGCTTTTGCACAAGGGCAGCAATGTTTCGCTGGCCTGCCGTCCGTAAGAAAGTTCCAGTTGGCCGATAAGCCCCTCTTCGCCGCTTATAGCCGCCCCAACCGAGAAAGCGGATGTGTCTATGGCTAAGATGTGCATTGTTTTTCCTCCCGCCGGGCCAGTAAAGGTGTAAGCCAGCCTTGCGCATCGGTATCGAAAACAAACAGCAAACTTCTGCCCTCCGGTTGTTCCGGCAATAAGCAAAAGTGCAATTCTATAGCATCCTTAGGCAAAAAAGGGCGTATGAATTGTGGCCATTCCACATAAGCCGTTTTGCCGGGCAAAAAACAATCTGTTAGACCCAACTGCGCTATCTCATCCTCCTCCAGTTGCTCCATACGGTAAGCGTCTATATGGCAAAAGGGCATTCTGCCAAAGTATTCCTGTATATAGATATAGGTGGGGCTGGTTACAGGTTCAGTTAGGCCCAAACCGCGGGCCAGACCTTTGGCGAACACGGTCTTGCCCAGGCCCAGGCCGCCAAAGGCCGCGATCACCGTATCCGGCGGTATATGCTCCCCCACCTTTTGCCCCAGCGCCCGCGTTTCTTCCGCGTTTTTTGTTTGTATGGCCAGCCGCATATTTTTGACCTTTCAAAAAATAAAGAGACGGGATGATAGAGTACAAAGGGTATAATAACCTATAGCAGGAAAATATTACAAGTAGAACTTTTGAGTATGTGCAATAAAATTATAGCCGGAAATGGAAGCCGACCTATAATATAAACTCGCCCGACAGGATAAAAAGCGGTGTTTTTTTTATATGGCAGGTATCCGGGGATAATTTTTTGCCGCCGTCTTTATATTCGCATATATAGGGCAGGCTGTCAATTGCGCGAATGCGCCACTGTTAGGTAGTTTTTGTCCTTTTGTTACAGGCGGGTTTTCCGCTTCTATTCAATCAAAAAATATTTGCGAAGTTAAATATTTTGTTTAGGAAGTTAAATAAAATGTTTAGAAACGCGAATATTTTGCAGAATCTAACTGTTCTTATCCCTTACATAATTATATCATCACTCTGCTACAAACACAACTTTATCAGCATTTTTACATCACAGGAAGCCACCGCCTAAAAACGATGGCTCCCTGTGGCAGCATAGGTGCTTTGCTTTTTGGGCATCGGTTGTATAGAGCTGATAAATACATACGCTGTAAGGTCTATGCAATATAAAAACAAAATCCGCCCTTAATGACAGCCCACAGCCAGTATACCCCTTGCCCGGCCGCCATAATCGGAAAGGTATTCCGTAACTTGCCAGCCGTTGTTTTGCAGGAGTTCCGCCACCTGGTTTTGCTGCTGCCAGCCATGCTCCAGCAGCAGGCAACCGCCGGGCCGCAAAAGCAAGCCGGCCTCCCGCGCAAGACGGCGGTAAAAAGTCAGGCCGTCCTCTCCGCCATAGAGGGCCGAAGCGGGTTCTTGCCGTACCTCCGGCGGCAGACTATCCATCTCCGCCGCCGTTACATAAGGAGGGTTGCTTATTATAAGATCGAAACGCAGATCCAGGGCGGCGAGAGGCGCAAGCATATCCCCTTCGCAAAAACGGCAACGCCCGCTTAACCCATGTGCGCGCGCGTTCTTGTTCGCCCAGAAAAGAGCCTTTGGGGAAATATCCACGCCATAAACCACGGCCCGGGGCAGATAATGGGCCAAGCTTACAGTTATGGCGCCGGAACCCGCCCCGATATCGGCGATAAGCGGGGCCGCGGCCTCTTTAAGCAGGGAAATGGCTTTTTCCACCAGCACTTCCGTATCCGCGCGCGGAATAAGTACGCCCGGCCCTACCGCAAAATCCAGGCCCATGAATCCGGCCTCCCCCAGCACATACTGAAGAGGCTCTCCCGCTATACGCCTTTTAAGCAGGCGGGCCATCAATTCTTCATCTACAGCCCTTTCCAGAAAGAGCGCCAACTGACCCGGTTCCACCGCGCATAAATGCGCACAAATAAGCCGCGCCTCGTGTTCGGCCCCTAAAAGCCCGGCCGCTTGCAGTTTATGATGGGCCGCTGCCAGGGCCTGCCGCATCAGCATTATTCTTTGAGGCGCATGGCCTGGTCGGAAGTGATAAGGGAGTCTATTATTTCGTCCAGATCCCCCTGTAATATCCATTCCAAGCGGTGCAGGGTAAGCCCTATACGGTGATCGGTCACCCGTCCCTGGGGGAAATTATAGGTGCGTATGCGTTCGGAACGGTCGCCGGAACCTACCATGCTGCGGCGAGCCGAAGCCTCGGCGCTGGAGGCTTCTTCCCGCATTTTTTCCAACACCCGCGCGCGCAGTACGCGCATGGCTTTATCCTTGTTTTTATGCTGGCTTTTTTCGTCCTGGCAGGAAACAACTATGCCTGTGGGCAGATGTGTGATACGCACCGCGCTTTGGGTGGTGTTGACGCATTGGCCTCCCGGCCCGGTGGCGCAGAACAAATCTATGCGGATATCGTTTTGGGCGATCTCCACCTCTACCTCCTCCGCTTCCGGCAGCACCGCCACCGTGGCGGCGCTGGTATGGATGCGCCCGCCAGATTCTGTACTTGGTACGCGCTGTACTCGGTGTACGCCGCTCTCGAATTTTAGGCGGCTGTAAGCGCCCCGCCCTTCCAGCAGGATGATTATCTCTTTTACTCCGCCTATATCCGTATAGTTGGCGTCCATTATCTCCAGCCGCCAGTGGCGGCGTTCTGCATAGCGGCTGTACATACGGAACAGGTCTCCGGCGAACAGCGCCGCCTCCTCCCCGCCCGTACCGGCGCGTATCTCCAGCAGAACATTTTTTTCGTCGTTGGGATCTTTGGGCAAAAGCAGCACTTTAAGTGCTTGCTCCTGCCTTTCCTTTTCCTCCGTAAGATCGGAAAGCTCCATCCGGGCCAGTTCCATAAGCTCCGGCTCGCCCTTTTCCCCCAGCAGGGCTTCGGCCCCGGCTATGCCTTCCAGGATACGCCGGTATTCCCGATAGGCGAATACAACATCCTCTATCTCCGCGCGGGCCTTTATATGCTTTTGCCACTCGCTTTGTTCGGCTATCACCGCCGGATCGGAGACCAGCTCTGTAAGCTTGTCATATTTTTCGGCCAAAGCGGCCAGTTTATCTAACATTCTTCCTCCTGTACAATATCCTGTACAGTATCCTGTACTTGATTTTGCCCGGACTCTTGTGTAAGTATAATATCCTGTACAGGATATTGTACGGTTTCTGTCTCTGGCTCCGGTATCTGCTCCGTATATTCAAAGCCGGGTACATGTGTAAGCGCGGCTATGGCCACCGCCAACTGTCCTTCATCCGGCTCGGCGGTGGTCAGGCGCTGCATAGCCAGGCCGGGCGCTACCAGCAGCCTTATCAGGCGGTTTTCGGGATAGCGCAGCGGCAGGCGGTAAAGCTCGTAGCTTAAGCCCGCTATCAGGGGCATAAGCAGCAGCTTGATGCCCATGCGGCCCAAAGCGCCGTTGGTCTGGCCTACAAAGGTGAAGATCAATATCATAAGCACCATCACCATAAGTATAAAGCTGGTGCCGCAGCGCGTATGTATGCGGGAATACCCGCCTACGATCTCCGGTTTAAGCATAGCGCCCGCCTCCAGGGCGTTTATGGTCTTATGCTCGGCCCCATGATAAGCAAACAGGCGCTTTATTTCCGGCAGGCGGCGTATGATCAGCACATATAATAAAAAGAGGGTAAGGCGCAAGGCCCCTTCCAGCAGGCTGCGCCCGAAATCGCCGATATAGGGATGGGCCCAGGTACCCAGCCAGACCGGCAGGGCCACAAAAAACACCAGTGTCAGCGCCACGGCCATCAACACTGCCAGCACCATCTCTCTGGTGGAAAGCGTTTCCTCCTCGCTTTCGCCTATCTGCGCGGCGGACCAGGTAAGATCTTGCACACCGCTTTTTAGGGAAAAGAAAAAGGAGGCGCAGCCGCGCACCACCGGCCAGCCCAATACAGGGAAGCGCTCCTTGGGCGGCCGCAGCTCCCGTATATTATACACTATAGTATCATCTTCCTTGCGGCAGGCTATGGCCTTGCCTTGTGGGCCCTGCATCATCACGCCTTCCATAACGGCCTGCCCGCCATAATATATCTTGCCCATAAACGCCTTCCTGTTCCTTTTTCAACCTGATATGATACAAAAAATGTGATTTTCAGATTAGAATTTAAATTTGCACGGATATTTTATTACGAGAATGTTTCACGTGAAACATTCTTTTTGTCATATTTGCCCAGGCAAACATAGGAGGCATAACTGTAAATGTTTCACGTGAAACATTTTAGCGCGCCGCGTCCAGCAATCGGCAGAGCATGGCGCTCATCTCGGCCCGGCTTATGCCGCGCTCCGGGTGGAAAAGGCCGTCTTTATCCCCGGAAAGCACGCCGCGGGCTGTAAGAAGCTCTACAGAACGGTATAACTGCCCGGCGGGCGGCGGCACATCGCTGTAGCTGAAGTTGGCCGGAGAGACGAAGGTATCCTTGTTAAAGGCCTGGGCCAGTAGCAGCGCGGCCTCGCCCCGCAATAACTGCCGGTGCGCTTCGAACAGATGAGGCGTTAGGGCTTCCGTATCCAGCACCTGTACTATAGAAGCGCGATAGCAGCGCAACAAGGGCTGGTAATAATAATCCTCTGGATACACGTCCTTATAAGGCAGCATGACCGGGCCCAAGGGCAGAGAGGGAGATTCCCCTAAGACAATGGGCGTATCCGTAAACACCGGCAAAGGCAGGCGGGAAAAGGCGGTGATAAATTCTCCCCGGCTTACCCCGGTATCCGGGCGGAAGCTGCCATCCATATAACCGCCCACTACCCCTAAGCCATGCAACCGCCGGATAAAGGGCTCGCCCCAATGGCCCGCTGTATCGAACAAGGGCGTCAGCGGCGGCCTGGCGGTGATGATACGGCTTTTGCTGCCATAACGCGCTAAAGATACGGCCAGCACCGCGCCGGGCGGGTTGGCGGAAGTATCCCCCGTGGCATAATGCACGGCGCGCTCCTCTCCTGTAGCGTTTTTAAACAGAAGCGGGCTTTTCTCCCGCAATAAAGCATGGTATTCTTCCAGGCACAGATCATTCTGCCGCATATAAAGGGCGTGATCCGCGCCGACATAACGCAGATGCCACGGTTCCGAAGCCACGCCGGTAAAAGTCTCCTTTTCCGCCGTATAGCGCACTATAAAACCGTACTCCACACAATGCTCTTTAAGCCAGCGTCCGGCGGCGGTTCTGGCAAAGGCCTCCGACAATTCGTACCCGTTGGAGGATGTGGAAAAATCCAGCGCCAGCCCGGTTTGATGTTCGCTTTGGCCGGGAGGCAGCACCCAGCGGGCAGCCTGTGCCCGCGCCCTTGTTTCGCTGGAACCTTGCTGCCTGTAATAAGCCACCTTGGCCGTATGCAGCTCTTTTTGCCGCGTAAAACTGCGATAGCCGGAACAGGCATAAATATCCGTGATGCCGGCGGCCTTTAAAGCGGAAAGCATCTCCCGCAAAGCCGCCGCCGCGTCAGAGCGCAGCAGTATATCGCCGTTGGCCCGCATAAAACCGCTGATACCGGTCAAGCCCTCCGGTTTAAAATCCGGCGGCAGGGGGTTGGCCGGATTGACCAGCATCTGGGCATTGGGCAGCATAGAATTTTCGGCGGCTTGTGCCGGTATTGCGCCCGAGACCAAGATCAGCAAGGCCACCAGCACGGGCAACAGCTTGTTTGCCATGTATTCTCCTTTAAAGCAGGTCTATGCAGCGTGGCCACTGTAATGTATAATAAGCATTATACCGGCATCGAAAGAGATATGCCCCGTGGGTTCTTTTAGCTCGTTGCTTAAGCAGCGGCTGGAACCAAGCGTTGTAACATGATTCAGCAGAGGATAACAAAACCCCTGTAAAGTGATGTTTTCCACCGTTGGGGAAAGAGCCACCATGCTTACCGTATCCCCCGGTTTTCCCCTAAGCAGGGTATCGCCGAAGCAATACTTAACTGTAAAGCCCTCCCCGTAAAAGATGCAGCTTTCCCATTTTTTTTGGCAGGCCAGGGGCGCCAGCAGATTGCCCAGCAGGTGATCCACCCTTCCGCCAAAAGCCCCGAAAACAGCCAGGCGGTTGCCGACATTAAGGGCGGCGGATAAAGCCGCTTCCCCATCTGTAAGATCTTTGCGGCGGGGCAGGGACAAAAATTTCGTACCGGCCTTAAGACAGGCTTCCCGCGCCGCGGGTGAAAGGGAATCGCCATCTCCCACCAGCAGATGAGGCATGATGCCCAGCTGTAAAAGATGCTCCGCGCCTTTATCCGCCGCCACCACATAAGGGCTTTGTTCCAGCAGTAAGGATAATTCCCGCGCGGCTAAAGCACCCGGCGCGTCGCCGCCCAGCATGATAAGACAGAGGGGATGTTTCACGTGAAACATACCTCCAATCCTCTAAATACCAGCTACCAAAAGCGGTATTTTTTTAAATGTTTCACGTGAAACATTTAAAAAACTTACACTTGTTCGCCATGCTGTAAGATGACTTTAAGACGCGGTTTCCACTTCGTCCTTGGCGGCCAGGGAGAACAAACGCGGTTCTTCCTTCTTTTCCACCACATCCTTGGTGATCACGCATTTATACACATCACTGCGGGAGGGCGTTTCGTACATCACGTCCAGCAACAAGCTTTCCAGTATGGCGCGAAGGCCTCTGGCCCCGGTCTTGCGCTCTATGGCTTCAAGGGCAATTGCCCGCAGGGACTCCTCCTTGAACTCCAGACTTACGCCATCCATATCGAAAAGCTTTTTGTACTGGCGGGTAAGGGCGTTTTTAGGTTCTGTAAGTACCCGTATCAGGGCTTCCTCATCCAGGGCCTCCAAGGTAACTATAATAGGCAGCCGGCCCACGAATTCCGGTATAAGGCCAAACTTAAGCAGATCCTCCGGCAGTATTCTGCCCAGAACATTGTCTTTATCCCAATCCTTTTTACTGCGTATCTCCGAGCCGAAGCCCATGGTGTTTTTGCCCAGGCGGTTTTGGATGATGGTCTCTATGCCGCCGAAAGCGCCGCCGCAGATAAAGAGGATATTGGTCGTGTCTATCTGGATGAATTCCTGATGCGGGTGCTTGCGCCCGCCCTGGGGCGGCACGGAGGCTACCGTTCCTTCCAGTATCTTCAGCAGGGTCTGCTGCACGCCTTCGCCGGAAACATCCCGCGTAATGGAGGGGTTTTCCGATTTGCGGGCTATCTTGTCTATCTCGTCTATATAGACGATGCCCCGCTCGGCCCGCTCTATATCGAAATCCGCAGCCTGAATGAGCTTAAGCAGGATGTTTTCTACATCCTCGCCCACATAACCGGCCTCGGTAAGGGATGTAGCGTCGGCCACGGCGAAGGGCACATGAAGTATGCGGGCCAATGTTTCCGCCAGCAGCGTTTTGCCGCAACCGGTGGGGCCCAGCATAACGATATTGCTTTTTTGCAGCTCTACATCGTCCCCCTCCGCCTCGTTGTCGATACGTTTGTAGTGATTGTAAACCGCCACTGCCAGGGATTTTTTAGCGGAATCCTGCCCGATGACATATTGATCCAGCACCTGGCGTATCTCCACCGGCTTGGGGATGACGGGCTGTTCGTCCGCCAGGGTCTCCGGGCCCTCTTCGGAGATTATCTCGTTGCACAGCTCTATACATTCGTTGCAGATATAAGCGCCCGGGCCGGCGATGAGCTTTTGCACCTGGTTTTGGCTTTTGCCGCAAAAAGAGCAGCGTGGTATCATTTTATCGTCTGTGGGTTTACTCATAGCACCCTCCTAATTTTCCGACTATTTTTTCTTTTTGCCGGATACAGCCGGCCGGGGCTCCACTACCTCGTCCACCAGGCCATAAGCCTTGGCTTCCGGGGCGGTCATAAAATAATCCCGCTCCGTATCCAGTGCTATTTTGTCCTTGGGCTGGCCGGTGCGTTCCGCCAGTATGGTGTTCATCTTGTCGCGTATGCGCAGTATATGGCGGGCACGGATATCTATATCCGTGGCCTGTCCCTGCATACCGCCGCTGGGCTGATGTATCATTATTTCGCTGTTGGGCAGGGCGTAACGCTTGCCCGGCGTACCGGCGGCCAGCAAAAAGGCGCCCATAGAGGCGGCCATGCCCACACAGGTTGTGGCCACGTCGCAGCAGATATACTGTATGGTATCGTAGATGGCCATGCCCGCGGTGATGGAGCCGCCGGGGCTGTTGATGTAGAGGCGTATATCCTTATCCGGGTCCTCCGCTTCCAAAAACAGCAGTTGCGCTATTACCAGGTTAGCCACATAATCGTCGATATGGCTGCCCAAAAAGACCAGCCTGTCCTTTAAAAGGCGCGAATAGATATCGTAGGAACGCTCCCCCCGGTTGGTTTGCTCTATAACCATAGGTACCAGAATACTCATGGCCTCTCCCCCTTTCAAAAACAAATATATGTTTTGGTTAGATCGCTGAAAGCAGTCTCTGTTTTTGCTTAATCCGCGTCCACTATATCTCCCGTTTCCTCCGCTTCGCCGCTGATGATAACCTCCGTAACATCGGCGCTGCTATAGATAAGCTCGGAGGCCTTTCGTATCCGCATCTCCTCTGTAAGCGCATCCAGGCGGCCGTTTTCGCTAAAGACAGCTTTTATTTGCTCCGGCGGCTGCTGATAATATTCGGCTATAGTTTGCAGTTCCTGTTCTAATTCCTCGTTGCTTACGCTTATATCTTCCGCCTGGGCCACGGCCTCCAGCACCAGATCATTACGCACGGCTTTTTCTGCCTGCTCCATATAGCTTTCGCGCAAATCCTGGGCTGTCTGCCCGGCGTATTCCAGATACTGCTGCATTTGCAGGCCCTGGGATTGCAGGCGTTCGGCCAGATGCTGCACCATGCTGTCCACCCGTTGCTCCGTCATAAGGGGCGGCAGATCTATACCGGCGTTTGTTGTAGCCAAAGACAGAACATCCTCCCTTGCCTTACGCTCCGCCGCAGCGTCGTTGCGCTGCTTTATGCGTTCTGCTACCTCGCGGCGCAGATCCTCCAACGTTTCCGCCTTTTCGCTCAACTCCTGAGCCAACTCGTCGTCTAAATCCGGCCATATACGGCGTTTAAGCTCCCGCACCTGTACCTTGAACAATACGGGCTGTCCGGCCAGGGTTTTTTCCTGATAGCCTTCCGGGAACACCACGTTTATCTCCCGTTCCTCACCGGCTTTAACGCCTATAAGCTGATCCTCAAAACCTGGTATGAAGCTATGGGAACCCAGCTCCAGTGGGTAGTTTTCCCCCTTACCGCCGTCGAAGGGAACACCTTCACGAAAGCCCTCGA
>WRIA01000001.1 GCA_009782975.1 Clostridiales bacterium | reverse complement strand
AAGAGAAATTTGAATATACTGCAAAACAGCTTATAAATACCGTTAACAGCTTTGACAGGGATATTTGCGATAACTACGGCGAATATGCAAACGCTATCGCTATGTACGATGAAACCTTGGCCGATGAAATATATAATCGCAACTATACCTCTTTTACGGCATCCAATTTAGCAAGTGACCCTGAACAGCCGGTACAGTCGAAAAGTTGGCATGAACAACCAATGTCCCAACAGCTTAAACTGACGGAACAGGCGCAAAATATGAAAAGGTTGGCCAACCCCTTAAGCAACGCCGGTGACGAACCTAAAAAAAGGAGCTTGTTAAAACAAATTTTTGTAGATCTGCCTGTAATGATATGGGATGGCCTGTCTTCCAAAGAGCCGCCCGATCCGCTGCTCGATATCCAGCCTCTGCCACCGGATGATACCCTACCAAAGGTCCTGCCGTTACCGCCGCCTCTGCCGCCGGATGAGCCGCCACAAAGCAGTGCTAAACCGGCCCCGGCAGCCCCGGCTACGCTAAAAAAGGCCGCGCCGCGCGCCAAAACGCCGCCGTTGCCCGCCAAAACGCCGCCACCGGATGATACTCTGCAAAGCAGCGGTGGAACGGCCCCCGCGGCTTTGGCCCCGGCGCAACAGGCTTTGCCAAGCCTACAGCCGCAGCCCGCGTCCCCAATGATAAACGCCGACGATATAGAAAAAAAATACCATATGGTCCGCGGAACCGTACGCGAGCAATTGCTTGAAAAAAACGAATTCCCGAATTATCCTGAAGTGGGCACACAAATGGATTTAGTGTTGTTTGGGGATAAACTGTATGAATCCGAGTTAAAGCAGGAGGGCGAAAGCGAGGATGAATGGCTGCAACGAATAACCGGAAAGAAAAACATATTCGGAAAAAATGACTATTTCGCAGACATAGGCCGTAATTATGTAGATAGGATCCGCGCAGAGGGGGAAGTTGGCATATACGGGAACTTTATAGGCCCGTTGCTTGAAGATACATCTTCCCTTGGCAAAACGGAAAAATCTGAAAAAATCGCTCACGAAATGGAAGGCTTAACCGGGGAATCAGTAATGCGCAGATGGGGTCACGCCGGATTAATAGCCGCCCACGAATCCTTTTTGCCCAAGCCTAAACCCGCCGCCCCGCCCCTTGCCCCAGGCCAAAGCAGTATCCCCAAAGGCGTTCCCTTAAGCAATGCCGGTACCGCAAATTACCGGGAGGCTGTGGCCCCGGCGGGGCCTAAAGAGTGCGAAGAGACCTCCTTGGACGACCTTGCCGATATCCTTGTATCCATAGAGCATAGGCTTACCGAGATAGCGGCTGCCCTGGATGCCGGTACGGGAACCGCCGCGGGGGGCGCTAACGGGCTGCCCGCCCTGGCCGACGAGTTGGTAAGGCTGGTGCGCGAAAGCGATTGCCGCGAGCGCGAGCGCAGGGGGTGGTATTGATGGGGCTGGAAAAAGCCAGGATCATAATAGAAAACGAAAAGAAAGACCAGGAACAAGGCGCCAATAAAGAGCAGAAAAAAAACGTGCGCATAGACGTTATGTATAACCCCGCTTCCCTTAAAATAAAAAGCGGCGCCAAGTATTCCGACCCCAAGGAAACGAACACCAAGGAAAAAGAGTTGCAGCAGTTTTTGGGTGGTGTAAACGAGATACTCTCCGTGGAGCTGTTTTTTGATACCACCCGGGAAGGCATAAATGCCAGGGATGTGCGCACGGTGGTTATGCCTATACTTAACCTGGTAAAAATACCAAAGGGCGGCAAGAACCCGCCCAAGCTGGTGTTCGCCTGGGGAGGCTTTAATTTTCCCTGTGTAATATCGTCTATAGACCATACTTACGATTATTTCAACTCGGCGGGGCAGGCTCTTAGGGCCACTTTAGCCATAACATTTTTGGGCCGCGGCCAGGAGGATAAACCCCCGGAAGAAGAAAAACCCGCTGCCGATACACAAACCAAGGAAGCAAAGATAAAGGACGGAGAAAGGCCGCCGGAAGCAGCGGAACGGCTGACTGGGGATCAAAAAGAATGGCGCCCGGTATATGAACAAAAAGAAATAGACAACCCCCTGGATAATAATGAAGCAGCGGGAAAGTAAACGGGCAATAGGTAACGCCAACTATTGGAGGAAGCCTGATGGAACTCTACAGGGCCCCCGGCTTTGAGATAAAGTGCGAAGGAACAGCGCTATCCACTGCGGCGGTAAGCTCCGTAACGGAGATAATGGTGGAGACCCGCCTGTATATGCCCGCCGCTTTTGAGGTAACGCTAAACGACAGCGCCCTTGCCTTTATAGGCCGTGACGACGGCCCCCTTAACGAAGGCATGCGGCTTACCATAGACCTGGGTTACGATAAAAAGCTTGTTAAGCTTACAGAGGGCGAGATAAGCGTCGTTTCGGCGGAGATGTCTGTTAAGGGCACGTTTTCCCATGTTGCGGGCTTCGATATGCTCCACCGGCTTTCCCGCGGAACTAATTACCGCCGTTACGGAGACGATACGGACGACTCGCTGGCGGATAGCCGTATAGCTCATACGCTGATAAACGACGCGGGGCTTAAGCCGGTGGTTGACGAGACTCATAGCCGCAACGCCCCCCGCACCCAGGATAACCGCTCGGATTTGGATTTTTTGATACTGCTGGCAAAGCTTAACGGCTACCATCTTTACGCCGAGGACGACAGCGTGTTCTTTACCGCCAAACCACCCGACAGAGACGAGATAACTCTGGAATGGGGCAAAGACCTTCGTGGTTTTTACCCGCGTCTGTGCCTTAACGGACTGGTAAAAACTGTGGAATCCCGCGGCAGGGATGCCTCGCTGGACGAAAACTACGAAGAAGCGCTGGAGCGCCCCAGGGAGGATTTGCTGTTTTTATCCTCCGCCGGACGGGATATGATGGAGCGCGGTTCCGGCAGAAGTTCGGTATTGAACCGGCACGACCCCCTTATAGCCGGCGCAAAGGATGCCAAAGCCTTTTTGGCCGGTGTTATGCGGGAAGATCAGGCTATAGTTACTGCCAGCGGCTCCTGCGAGGGCAACCCAAAGCTTACAGCCGGAACCGCGCTTAAAATAGCCGGTGCCGGACGTTTTTCCGGCAGCTATCTTGTTACCCGTACCGTACACCGCTTTAGCAAAATAAGCGGTTACAATACCGTATTTGAGGCGAGGATGACCCCATGAACGAACACATTTTACAGACCGCGCTGGTAATAGATAACAATGATACCGAAAAGCTGGGCCGCGTGCGGCTTACCCTGCCAACACTGCCCGAAGGGCCGGAGCTGTGGGCCAAAGTAGTTTCGCCCCTGGCAGGCCAGGACAGAGGCCACTGCTTTTTGCCGGAGATCGGCGACGAAGTGCTGGTGGCCTTTATCCGGGGCGATCTTTCCAGCGCCTATGTTCTGGGCGGGCTGTGGGGCACGCAAAAACTACCGCCGGAAGGCCTTGGCAGCAGGCAAAACGACTTAAAGATGATAAAAACACGCTGCGGCCACCTGTTGGAATTCGACGACAAAGACGGAAGCGAGCGTATAACGCTAACGGACAAAAACGATAACTGCCTGGTTATAGATACCGCCAAAAACTGCATTACCATCACATCTCAATCGAAATTGGAGATAAAGGCGGAAAACGACATGATACTTAACGCGGGCAAAAAAATCACCATAAACGCCACGGAGATAGAGATAAAAGCGGATTCCTCCCTTAATCTGGATGGCGGCGGAACGGCCGACCTAAAAGCCGGAACGGTGAATATCAATTAGCTATAGGTTTTCAGCTATCTGTTTTCAGCAGTAAGTAGCCGGATAAAATGTTTAACTTCGCAAATAAAATGTTTAACTTCCTAAACAAAATATTTAACTTCGCAAATATTTTTGCACTGTTTAAAATATAAGGCCAAGGAGTTTTTATGGGAAGTCCCGCCGCTAAAAAGGGCGATCTTATAGTAGCCATAGATACGCATACCGTTATAGTAGAAGAGGTTCCCACGCCGGGGCCGCATCCTTTTAACGGCGTGATAGACGGCGGTTTGTGCGGCAGCGTGCTTATAATGGGCGCCGCGGCCGCCACTGTGGATAGCACCGCCACCAATACCCCCCCTCATCTGCCTATACCCTCCGCCGGAAAATTTGCTGATACGCCCTCCGATAAAGCCACTATCAGCGCGGGCAGCGGCTCCGTGTTTATTGGCGGCAAACCGGCGGCCCGCAGCGGTGACACCGCGGATACTTGTAATGACGGGGGCGATCTGCCCGTGGGCTCTGTGGTGGCCGCTGGCAGCGTCTTTATAGGATAGGAGGCCGTATATGCCCCTTACAGATAACAACGAAAAAACTATCGGTTTGGCTTTTCCTTTGCGGATAAAGGAGGACGGCGGGTCTCTTATGGCTTGCGGCTACGAGGAACATATAAAGCAATCCTTGCGCGCCTTGCTGCTTACGGCGCGGGGAGAGCGTATTATGCGCCCGGAGTTCGGCAGCGGTTTGGGGGCCTATTTGTTCGAGGGCATAGACGCCACCACGGCCTCTCTTATAAAACGCGAGGTAAAAAATACCGTGGAGCGTTTTGAACCACGGGTCGAGCTATTGGATGTAAAGGCGCAAAGCAATGCGCGGGAACCCGGCGTTTTGCGGGTGGCGGTGGAATACCGTATAAAAGCCAGCGGCGCCGCAGATCAGCTTACCGTTGATATAAGCGGAACAAGGAGTTGACAAAAATGGCCACAAAACCTCCACTTATGGACGACCGCGGCTTTGAGGATATAATTACCGGTCTTAAAGACAACGCGGAGCATTATTTGCCGGAGTGGAAACCGGGGTATAGCACGGATCCCGGCGTAATGTTGCGGCATATATTCGGCCGGTTTATGGAAATAGTTATAGAGCGATTGAACCGGGTGCCGGAAAAACATAAGCTGGCTTTTCTGGATGCCATGGGCATAAGCCCCTTGCCTCCCGTTCCCGCTGTTTCCCCGTTGGTGTTCTCCCTTAAAAAGGACGCGCCACCTACAACAGTGCCCCGGGGCACGGCGCTTAAGGCCAAATCGCCGGAGGGGGGATTGCCTACCCTGTTCGAGACCACCGAAGACCTTACGGTGCTGCCCGCCGCTATAACACGCGCCTGTACTTTGGAACCGGAACGCGGGCGGTACGGAGATTATACCGGCCTTTTGCAGGGCGGCGGTTTTACGCCTTTTGTGGGGAACCGCGCTTTTGACGACGCTTACTATTTTTTTGACGAGCTTGCCCTATCCTTATGCGGCTCTTACAAGACCACCGTGAATTTACATATGAACACGGAGAAAAAATCTCTTAACTGCGGGGAGGCCTGTAATTTTGTAAACATGGTTTCCTGGTATTACGGGGACGCCGAAGGTACAAGGGCTTTTACACCCATACTGGGAGAATATTTAGTAAGTAGTCCACATGATAGTGTTTGTAGCGTTATCGAATTGATACTGCCGGATATGGAGAAACTGCCTATAATAGAGGAATCCCCGCCCCTTGCCGGTCGCCAGCCCACGGAGTACCCTGCGGAACACCCTGCAAAGCGCTATATAAAATTTGTGCTGCCCGAAAGCATTTGGGCCAAAGCCATGCTGGCAGGCATACAGATTTCCCATATAGAAATAAATACAAAAAGCCCGCTTATTACACCGGAGCATCTTGTTTTTCAGAATAGCCGGCTGGATCAAAACAACTATTTTTTGCCCTTTGGCAACCGTCCCAAGGAGGGAGATTCCTTTTTTATCCACATGGGGGAGCTTCTTAGCAATCCGGGTTTTATAGTTACGGTATATATACACGCTAATAATGCAAAGATAGGTAAAACCGTAAAATGGAATGATATATCATATTATTATTACACGCCAAATGGCTGGAAAAACATAAAAGAAACAGAAAACCCGTATATAGAATTTGTTTCCTTGCTTACGTTGAGGTTTACATGCCCGCCGGATGCCGCTGCCTGTAAAATAGGGGGCATAGACGGCTACTGGATACGCGCGGTATTGCCCCAGGATGATTACGGAAAAGAACCCAAATACGATAAAGACGGCAACCTTATAGCCGGTACAGGTTATGACCCCCCGGTGGTTCGTTTTGTTGATGCGCAAAGCGAACGCCCCGTTATCTGCCATACCTACCGGCAGACCGGGCATATCTATATGCAACACAGCGGCCCCCCGTTTTCCCCCGGCAATAGCATCGTAACATGCGCCAATATTTTTCCCGATAAATACGGGTATCCCGAACTGGAAAAAACCGCCTTTTATTTGGGGTTTGACAATTTTTACCCCTTGCTTCCGGTATCGTTTTACGCCGATGCCGAGCCCTCGGCCAATGATGAGGGCGCTTTGGAAGAAGCAGGCTACAGCTGGGAGTATCTTTCTTATGGCGGCTGGCGCCCCCTTTATGTTAAGGACGATACAGCCGGATTGACGCGTTCCGGCATGGTTCGTTTTGCCACGCCGGAGGATGCCGAAAAAAAGAAGCTGTTCGACAACACAAAACACTATTGGGTGCGCGTATCGCAGGGGGCCGGTGTTTGCCTGCGGGGCATTTACCTTAACGCCGTTACCGCCCAACAGGCCGTTACGGCAGGGCGGGAACTGCTGGGGAGCTCCAACGGACAGGGGGATCAGCGTTTTACGCTTAAAGGCACCCCGGTGCTTACCGGCCAGCGTTTATGGGTAAGAGAGGCCGAAGCGCCCACCGCCGCCGAATTGCCCCAGATACTGGTGGAAAAACGGCAAAACCCCGTTACCCTGGAAACAGAAAATTGGGTGCTGTGGCAGGAGCAAAACAGTTTTGGAGCCTCTTTGGCCAACAGCAGGCATTATATACTGGATCGTGACGGCGGCGAAATAAAATTCGGCGACGGCAGCCACGGCATGGCCCCCGAAAAAGGCGCTGCCATAGCGGTGGAATACCGCTTTGGCGGCGGGCAACAGGGGAATCTGCCCGTTGGGGCCATAGCCAAATTATCCGCCGCCATACCCGGCATAGAGCGGGTAAGTAATCCTATAGCCGCCACGGGCGGTGCGCCCAGCGAGGATGCTGCCGCCATACTGAGCCGCGGGCCTATGGCTTTAAGGCACCGGGGGCGGGGCGTAACGGCCCGCGATATAGAATGGCTGGTAAAAGAGGCGGCGGGCGCTGCCGTTGACCGCATAAAATGCTTAAAAGGCGGGGAAGGGCGGGCCTTTACACTTATGCTGGTACCGGCTATAGAGGGCTTGCGGCCGCTGCCCGGCGGCGCATTGGCGGCCACTGTGCGCCAATACCTTGCGGGGCGTATCCCGGCGGAACTGGCCGGAGAAAACGGCATAGGCATAATAGGGCCGCGCTATATTACGGTGGACGTATCGGTAAGCCTTATGCCTAAAAACCCCCTGGAAGGCAGCTTGGTACGGGAAAGGGCGGTGGAACGCCTTGCGGAGTTTTTGCATCCCCGGCGCGGCGGCCCGCAGGGTTTGGGCTGGGCCTTTGGCAGAAACGTATATCTTTCCGAAATATGCGAGCTGCTGGAAGCGGTAGAGGGTGTGGAGCGTGCCAGTGCCTCCAAGGTGTATATCCGCCCCTATGCGGATCAGCGCGAGTTTAGCCTGGGGCCTTCCTCCGACGTTTTTCTGGAAACAGAGTATCCCGTGGGCAGCCTGCTTTCGGCTTGCGATGATTTTGGCGCCGTGGCGGAACGCTGGCGTCTGGCCGAGGCTATAAGCAGCGACAGGCTGCCGCAAAAGCTCCGTGTTACCGGCCTGCGGGAAGGCGATATTTTGAATATATGCAATGTTTTTAAAATCGGGGATATGCCTGTGGGGGATAGTTTAAGGTTTAACGGCGTAGATTTTCCCGCAGGAAGCACAGTGCGCTTTGACGACGGCTTTACCACCACCCTTGCCGTGGATATGCCCATATACAGTTTATTGACGGACGATGTGCTTACCGATAAACATTTAACGGAGTATATAGAGGGCTATACCGCTCCAAAGCTCCCCGGCGGCGGCGTTGAAGAACTGAAAGAAAGACCGGAAGAACCTGCAAAGGGTCTCGGCCTTACCGTGATACACCCCGACACCCTGGAGATAACGGATATGGGCCAGGATGGCAAGGCCAGTTATTGGGCCAAGGTGCGTTTTTTATCCGCTAAGTTTAATATGTCCCCCGGCATATTTGTGGAATGTGCCCGCAGCAAGGTAAGGGCCGTGCCGGTATCGGAAATAGAGTTTTATGGAGACAATATAGCTGTGCTGCATTTTTCGGATTGCTGCGATTATTTTTCCGCCTATTCCCTTTCCCGGCCGGACGGCAGCAAGCCGGTGCCGGTAAAAGTTATAGAGGCGGCAAACCTTACCGACATAGCTTATCTGCAAGAGGATGAGCTTTGCACACCGGGGGATATACAATGCGCTATCGTCAATACCTGAGTTTTAGGACTTCGGACTTCGGACATCAGTTGTCGGTAATCAGCAGAAACGGCCATTATCTGCCGCCTTTTTAAAGCAAAAAAGGAGACCGCTATGCCTATAAACATCCCTAATCTGGACGACCGCAATTACGACCAGTTTTACAGCGAGGCCATGAGCGTTATAACGCGCTATTATCCGGATTACGCCGGCATAGGCCCCTCCGACCCGGCTATGGCTTTGGTAGAGCTGTTTTGTTATTATTTTGATATAACGTCTTATCAGCTTAACAGGGTATCCCCGGAAACGCGGCGGAATTTTGCGGCGCTTATGGGCATAGATAAAGGAAACGAACCCCCAAAGGAAGCCATAGGAAAGGCCCTGGCGGAGCTTTCCGCCGTAAAACGTGCTGTAACAGCCGCCGATATAGAGACCATAATAAAAAGGGAGACCACGGTGGCCCGTGTTTGCGTACTTTACGGCGAACGCCTGCGTGTTAATATAGTGGCTAAAGGCACGGCCAAAAACGAGGCGGAATTGGGGCTTATTTACCGCCTGCTGCGGGCTTGCAGCCCCTTGGGAACGCGCTACGAAGTGCGTTACGCGCCGGTTATGGAGTTTGACGTGTATGCCGTGGTCGCAAAAAAGAAGGATAGCACTCAAAGCGACAGCAACCTTGCCGCCGCCGTGGAAGGCAGGCTTAACGATCACTTTGACAGGCTTAAGGGGGGCAGCGACGGCAAGGGCTGGGAATTTGGCCGCGCCGTCTCTTTAAGCGAGGTCTATGGGCTTATAAGCGGGGTGGCCGGGGTAGATCATGTGCCCTCGCTTATGATAAATAAAACCGGCGAAGAGTATTGCGGCAAAGACGAGCTTTTGCCGGAACAGGGCGGGTTGGTAAAGATAAACGCCATGTCCGTTACGGTACGGTAAGGAAGTTGCCGGTTTTCTGTTTTAATGTAATACTTTCTAAAATGTTTAACATCGCAAACAAAATGTTTAACATCGCAAATATTTTATATGCGGGTATCTAACGACCGGGAGCGGATTATCTTACAACAGGAGGCGAAAAATGGGTAGAAACACCAGGCCTGTAAACGGTATAGATTTTTTGGACGACCTGCCGGAGTATTATGCGCGCTATGCCGGCAACGATTCCTTCAGGCGCTTTTTAATGCAGTTCGAGGCGGTGTTCGAGGGCTTGCAATCCTCCATTGTGGGCAACGCGCTTACCCTTACCTATGTAGGCCCCGGCAGGCTAAAGCCGAAAGACGACCCGGATTTTACCGGCTACCCCCTGGTGGTGGAGCTTTTTGACGCCGGGCATCTGGGGTATCCTAAAGGGGCGCTGGTACAGATACCGGGCGAACCCAAAAACACTCTGCTTGCCCAGCCTGTAGAGGCGGATAGCGAAAATTTAACGCTGGTATATGTAACGGATTCCACCTTTAGCGGACGCCTTGTTCCCGGCGGCCGCCTGGTGGTAAGCACCGGCAGCGGCATTACGGGGCTTACCAGCATACGCCAGATGCCGCCGGTAAATTACCGGCATCTTGGCGAAAAGGCAAAGCTGGATTATCTGCAATACCTGGCTTCTTGGGTGGGCCTGCCCTTGCGCTCGGATAAGCTGTTAAGCTGGAACCGCCGCTTTTTGCGCAACGCCGTTAAGCTTACCGGCAACCGCTCTACCCTGCCCGGCCTTACCGAGATGCTTAACTGCTGGCATCACGAGGAGGTAGCCAAAAACGAGACGGTAGTTACCGACCTTACCGCGCCGGAAAACGGCGTGGATACGGTGTTTCGGCTGGGGGAAAGCCGTATAGGTATAGATACTATGCTTGGGGAAGGTCAAAAGGGCCATTTTTATGTGCATCTTACGGCCGACCCCACGGATGTTACCATGCGCAAGCCGCAAAAAATGGCCGCCCTGGAAAACGCGGCCCGGCTTATGCTGGAGCTGGAAAAGCCCACCAATACGGAATATACCCTGCGCATCCATTCCCGCACCATGCAGCTTGCGCCCGACCCTGCCATAGCGCCCTATAAACAGATGCTCTCCAAACGTGCCCCGGAATCCGCCCCCGAAGAGGAACTGACGGTAAAAGATACCAACACCTTTGCCCGCGTGGGCATAACCACCTTGCTTTGGAACGATTGATTTAGTTATCGGTTGTCAGTTATCAGTTTTTGGCTAACTGAAAACGGAGAGCTTTGATATAAAACAGCAAAAGGAGGTAAATACCGTGGCTGAAAAGACTATTGTGGATGAAAAGGCTTTGGAGGTTTCCGCAAAAACGGAGGAAAAGGCCGTAGCGGCGGAAAAGACTTTGGAGGTTTCCCCAAAAGTGGCGGAAAAGGTCGTAGCGGCCGCAAAGACTTTGGAAGTTTCCCCAAAAGTGGCGGAAAAGGCTGTAGCGGCGGAAAAGACTTTGGAGGTTTCCCTTAAAAAAGAGGATGAACAAGCAACAAAAGAGGCAACAAAGGCGGTGCCTGCCGGTAGCGCACTTGGCACAGGCGACCTTATAACTGCGTATAGCGGCAGCCTGGGCAACCCTATAGCTGCGGATAGCGGCGGCTTTGGCAATGTTTCCATAGGGGATATTATCAACAATCCGGGATCCGGCACTATAATAGGGGATATATCGCCGGGTGGCGACGTGATTTCGGATAAGCCTATATTCGATAAACCCCCCGTGGATATAGGGCAGGCGGAACCTCCGCCCGAAGCAGGACCCCCCGCGGGAACGCAGGAAGCGGCGGATGTGGAGGATTGGAAAAACTCTCATACGGCGGCCAGGGAATATTTGCAGGGCGGCTACTTAAAGATGAAATACGCGGAGCGGCAGTTTTTGCGCGCCCAGGATTTTGCGGACGAGCAGGCGTATCACGAAAAGAAATTGCAGGATCATAACCGGCTGCTGCATGAATACGGGGTCTGCATGGGGCTTTTGGTAAAAAAAGACTACGCGGAAGGCCTGGAATGTTATGTGGATGTAGGCGCGGGCTATGCCATAGACGTTAACGGCAGGGCCATACTGCTGGGGGATGTGGAAAGGGTCAACCTGGGTACCTCCCAAAAATCCGGCAGCAGATATGTTACCAATGTTTCCCTGTATGTGCGTTATAACGAGGATGTTGCCGACGAGTATAAGGTGGCGGAAGGCGGGTTCGAGGGCTACACGCGCCTGGTGGAAAGGCCCAAGTTCGGGGTAAGCCCCACCGGCGGCGAAGGCGGCATGGCCGAGGTGCCGGAGGAGGAATGGCTGCTGCTGGCGGATATTACCCGCGACGCCAATACCGGGCATATATTGACCTGTAATACAAAACCTTTGGGGCGGCCCGTAGCCGGTGTCAAGTTTGCCGCGGTAGCTACCGGGGATATGGCCGATAACGCCGTTACCACGGCTAAGATAAGAGATAAATCCGTTACCGCCGCCAAGATAGCCGACGGCGCTATTATCGCGGACAAGATAGCCAACAATGCCGTTACCGCCACCAAGATAGCCGACCATACAATTACCACCACGCAGCTGGCTAATGCTGCCGGTGCGCAAGCCGTAGCTACAGATAATATCAGAGACAGCGCTGTTACCAACGCCAAGATAGCCGCCGGTGCCGTTACCACCGCCAAGCTGGCCTCCGATACCTCTGCCTACGCCCCCAACGCCGCCGTTGGTACAAGCAATATCAAAGACCATGCCGTTACCACCGCCAAGCTGGCCTACGATACTACTGCCAACTCCTCCAACGCCGCCGTGGCTACCAACAATATCCAGGGCAAGGCCGTTACCGGGAACAAGATAGCCGCCGGTGCCGTTACCGAAGACAAGATAAGTAGCAGTGC
Organism: Clostridiales bacterium; assembly: GCA_009782975.1. The sequence continues at coordinate 5,245 of WRIA01000001.1, read as the reverse complement.
CGTTACCGCCGCCAAGATAGGCACCGGCGCTGTTACCAACGCCAAGATAGCCGACAATGCCGTTACCACAAGCAAGATAGTTAGCTTAGCTGTTTCCTCGGACAAGATAGGCGGCAGCGCTGTTACCAACGCCAAGATAGCCGACGGTGCTGTGACCTTTAGTAAATTAAAATTTACAAAAACAGAAAATGTCAAAAAAGAACTTGCCATTGACGAGTGGTATAACTATGATGATAGTGAGTTTTTAGATGCTGAAGCTATGCTTCTTTCCGGGTGGAAAGTGCTTCCGCTGGAAATGGATGTTCATATCGACTATTTCTATTATAACCCGGAATTTCTTAGTACACCTAAGCCTACTTTTAAGTATAACCCCGCTGTTTATGTTTACGAAAACATTTTTAGAACTACTTCAACTAATTGTAGGCGAAGGATATGCATTATAAATAAGACCGGCAAAAAAGTAAATGTAAGGATTTTATGCTGGCGGTGGGCAAAGACATAGGCAGCCGAGTGTTGAATGTGTATGCGTAGTGGGTTTTGTAGGGGCCGCCGTTTCGGCGGCCCTTGGTTTTTGCCCCCCTTTGAAGGGGGGTGACCGCCGTAGGCGGTCGGGGGGATGGCGATCCCGTTGGTTTTGCGGCGCTGTTCGTGAACACGACCGTTTTTTATGCTTATTTTGCGGCGCTGTTTACGAACAATACCGTTTTTTACGCTTATTTTGCGGCGCTGTTTACGAACAATACCGTTTTTTACGCTTATTTTGCAGCGTTGTTCGTAAACAATACCGTTTTTTACGCTTATTTTGCGGCGCTGTTCGCGAACACGACCGTTTTTTGTGCTTATTTTGCGGCGCTGTTCGTGAACAATACCGTTTTCTACGTTGGTTTTGTAGGGCGCGGATGGCAATCCGCCCGCCATCCGGGGGATTGCCGCGCCGCTTTGCGGCTCGGTTGATGGTAAATCGTTTGTTTGGGTGGTGTTTGATTTCTGTCATTCTGAGCGCAGCGAAGAATCTTTAGGACCCTTCGCGTTGCTCAGGGTGACAAAATGCGATGAAAGTATTACGCAAAAACAAAAAGCCCCCGAAAGGGCTTTTTGTTTTTGCTTATTAGCAATGGCTTTACTGCTGATTCTGATTTCCTTTGCTGTTGCCCTGGCTGTTGCCCTGGCTGTTGCCGCCCTGGCTGTTACCACCCTGGCTGTTACCGCCCTGGCTGTTGCCATTCTGGCCCTGGTCGTTCTCACTGACGGATTTTTTGTACTGGTCTATAAAGCAGGAGCGTATCTGATCGTTGCCCTTGGTATCCACAAACACTATGTAGCCGCCCACTTCGTAATGGCCGTCGGCGTTGTTGCTGATGGAGAATACCTTGGAGAACACGGCCTTGGTGCCGTCATCATAGAAAGCGGTAACGGTGATGGTAAGGTCGTTTTTGTTGCCGTTTTGCTTCTTAACGGAGGCCGTGGGAACAAGCTGCACCACTTTGGTGCTTACAACGCCCGCTTCTGCAAGGCCTGTTACGGCAACTTTCTTGTCGATGATGGAGCTGTAATCGATGGCTATTTCCTTAACATCCAGCGGCAGGGAGAAGATATAGGGAGCGTTGGCCGCTACTTTGTAGGTTACGGTAAACAGTTCGCCGTCGCCCACGATATTTTCTTCGGCGGCAATAGCAACTTTAAGGGCGCCGCCTTCTATAACAAAGGTAAGCTCCGCATCGCCCAACAACGCGGAAGGAGTAACTTCGAAGGGGGCATAGGCTTTGGCATCGAAGGGAAGCTCCACGCTTAAAGTGCTAAAGCCAAAGACATTGTCTTTGATGCTGTAAGGAATGTCAAAGACTTCGCCCGCTACTACGGATTTGCTGCCCACTTCTATGGTAACTTCTTCGGTAGGTTCGGCTATCTTCAAGGGCAGGGAGATGTAAGAGCCTTCGCCCAGCTGTATGTCGAACCCGCCGGTGCTGGCGGCATCCAGGCAGGGGCTGGCCAGGGTGTCGGTACCATAGACCATAACGCCTATCTGCATACCGGCCTTAAAGAGATAGTTATAGGGGTTCAATTCCACCACGTAGTCGTAATATTCGTCGGTGTCAAGTTCCGTGGTCTGGAAATAATAATTGGGGATATAGTTTTGCTCCGGAACCTGGAACCAGGCTTTGCCGTCGTAACTGGGGTTCTGGGCGTCGGTATGGCCCCAGGTTACATACTTGAAGTTGCTGGTGGAGGCGTTGGAGGCATGCGGAGGATTAGCATAGCGGGTTGCAGTAGTAGAAGTGGCGCCGTTGGTGGTGGGGAATACAGTTATGGAACCTGTGGTGGCGGTGCTAACAGCTTCGATACGGACTGCCACCCTTTGTTTGCGGCCGATTTCCACCAAAGCTACGGTAAGGTTGCCCGTGCCCTTGGTGGGAGACATATTAAGATGGGCTACCGGGGTACCGGAAAGCAGGGTATCTTCGCTAAGTGGTTCGCTAAGATACATCAGGCGGCCTTCCACCGGCCTATCCACCGCGCCGAAAAGGGAACCGTATGTGCCGTAATTGGTGGTGGTGCGGTTTACGCCTAAAACGCGGTCGTCGCAATAGTTGATAGCGGCTGTGGTAGGCGTCTGGTTGCCCTGGCTGGCGGGAATGTTGATCCAGGAGGTAGGTCTGGCAGGAGCGCCCGGATGCTGGGGAGCGGCAACCTGCTGATCTATGGTAAGGTCGTCGAAATGCTCCACAGCGGCGGCCGGTTCATTATAGGAAAGACGGCCGGCGTGACCTTCCTCGGCAGGGGCAAGGAAAATATCCTGGTATTTCGTGCCGGGGATGATGGTGCCGCGTTCTTCGGTAGCTATGTCGTAATCGTAGCCTTCCATCACGCCGGTTATATGGTTAACGATATTAACGTCGTACATCAATTCGTCAACATGGTTATCCAGGCCAAGCAGATAGTGATCCAGGAACATCAAGTACCATTTAAGCATACCGCGCTCCACGCCGTCCTTGCCCTGTACTACACGGCCGGTTTGGCTGGCGTGCTTGGTAAGGGTGGAGACTATCTTATGTGTGCCGTAGCTGTCCGCGTCGTAGCCGCCGAAGTTGTCGCGCAGGGCTTGCAGGCATTCGTAAGCGTGACGGGGCATAACGTTCCAGTCCTGCTGGCCGTTGGTTTGCAATATACCAACGTCATCCGGTATTTTGCCGTAGCCGCGGGTAAGGTTACGGGCGTCCCATTCGTCATTGTAGTCGCCTGTTTTGCGGTCTTGCTTTTCCATCATGTATTTCTGGGTTTCTACATAGGCTAACTGGGCGGCCATGCCGAAATAGGTGCCGGTGGGAGAAGGTATGCCGCTGGAGCTGTCGGCATTGAAACGGCTGAAGTTGTAGGAGGAGTGAAGGTTCATATCCTCGCCGCCGTAACCTTCCGGCCCGTGCAAAGCGCCGCCGGAACGGTAGTATTCGTACCAGCTGGTAACATGGGCTTCCGGCATAATGGCTTTAAGGCCCTTGGCGCCGGCCATAGCCGCCAGCGTGGGGGTGGTGCCGGGATAGGAGGTGCCGTCTAAGGCCACATGACCCAATGCCCAGTCGGCTATAACTTCCACGGTGCTGGTGCGGGTGGTAAAGGCTTTGGCTTCACCATTAAACCATTTGACCGCGGCGGCGGCGGAGAGCCACTCTTCCACATGCATGGTGTTGGTGATACCGTCACTATCCCGATTGCCTAGAAGCTGACCGTAAACCATGGCATAGCCACGTGTGAAATAATGGTGCCACCTGGCGGCGGGATTAACTGCGCTTGTTCCGTTCCTCCAGGATCCGGTGCTAGCTGCTTTGCCCACGCCAGTGGGAACGGTGGCGTCGGGTACCGAACCATAGGGTACGCCGGTGTACCAGCTATTCACCTTGAACGCTTTGTTGCTTTCCCACCAGATAGGATCCCAAGCCTCTGTACCTTTGTACTTGATATCGTCATAGGTCAAGTAAGTGGTATCGGGGTTTATGCCTAAAGTAACGGGGTAGTTATCGTGATATTTGAAGGTTTCGGCCAAAGATCTTAGGTGATCGTCTTCACTGTTGATATAAGCGGACATACGCTGATAGCCTCTAGTGCCGGCATGATAAGGGCTGAATTCCATAACCACCGGGCATTTGAAGCCTTCCTTAGTGATGGGGCGGCGTATCCATAAGGAAACGCGGTCGCGCTTGCCGCTGCGGTCGGTATCGCAGGGCACTTCTACCCACACGATTTCGTTAATGTAGGTACTGGCATCGGTTTGGTCGTAGTTGAATAGCGGCATGGTGGAGGGTAAGCCCTGATCGTCCAGACCTATCCAATTGGGGTACAATTCTATGTTGTGGTAAAAGCCTTTAACGTAAGCAGGTCCGAAAAGGATAACAGGCATATCCTTACCGGGAGCTATAGAAGGCGTGGGATATGCCGGTGTGGAGTAAATATTTATGGTGTCGAAGGAAAGCGCTGATTCGATCCTCTCTTCGGTAATGGTGTCTTTTACTTTAAATTTCAGCGTTATCAGCCGTACAGTCTCCGCGCAGGGTGCGCCGGCATTCATATTGATTGCCGCCACATTGCGCGTGGCAATCAAATTGGGAGCTTCTTTCTGAACCTGTGTCATCCAACCGCTTAAATTATCATAGCCTATATATTCAAAGAGATCCGTATCAAAGGCTACCTTGGTTTCCGCCATAGTGTAATTAAGATCGCCCTTTAGCATGATATCCACACAAAGGATATCGCCCATATCCAGGAGGGTTTGAGCGGGCTCTAACCAAACCTTGAAATTATAAGGAGCGGTCAGGTCTTCCAACGCAACAGCGGCTGTGGCTACTTTTTCATCATTGGATTCGGAGGAAGCGGTAAATTCAATTTTTAAGCCTTCCAAATCCATATCGCAAATATCTTCCGGTAATTCTACATAGTAATACACGGTGATCGTCTCACCCGCGCCTATAGCGTAGATGTTGTTAAGCATAACGGTATCCAAGTCGCCTTCCGCCGCCACACGCACGATATCCGTGGCATCACCGGTGTTTTTGATACTATAGCGCACCACCGCCACGCGGCCGGGGGCTTCTGCTTCTATGCCGTCCAGTGTAACTTCCAACTCGCCGCCTACAGCCGGGGCATTATCATGTATAAGGCCCACCTGATAACTGAGGAAGTAACCGTATTTACCCGGTGTCAGATGCTTCTCTAAAATGTAGAAATGCAACTTGTTAGCCGCATCCAAGTATTC